>CAZEXI010000009.1:0-44344 GCA_964516805.1 uncultured Thermoplasmata archaeon | reverse complement strand
GATGATTGTGACGAAGTTACATCCTCATCCGCAGAGCTTTGCTCGAGTGATGATTTGCTAGAACCCTCTTCATCACTTTCTTTTCTCTCACATGACTCATCTAAATCTTTAGAAAAGTCTATACCTTCATTAACAGATTTAGCTTCTTGATTCTCTGCTCTATCCCTGTAATCGTCAATATTCTGTAATATATGCCATGATTCTTCCCATATCCTGTTTTCGTAATCTGACTTTGTCTCACCATCATTTTGTGTTTCTTTGAGAACATGTAACAGATCTTCAGCGAATTGTACTGGAACATTGTCAGGAGAGGTATACTCGTTAAGAACCCTTTCTTCGAGCTCTTCTTCCTTCTCCTGTTTGACTTTAACCCTTTGAGTATCTTTTCCTTCGAGATTTCTCCTATTCAGGTATACTGTTTCTGCACCATTATTTTCATATCTATTCCTTATCCGTTGAAAATCTATGTCTTCAGGGAAACCTTCAGAAAGCCTTCCTTTCACTTTAAGGAGCACTATATCTTCCTCTACCTTCCTACCCGATAATTCCAACAATTCATCTTCAAGCTCATCTATAGTCCATTCGTCTGCATCGATGAACTCTCTTCTTATTTCAGCCACGTTTATTGGAACATATTCTTTTTCCCATTCATCTACTATAAACATGCCCCTATGGATGTCTTTTTCTAGATCTGTGTATGATGATCCAAATGTAGGACCAGGATATACCACAGGAACTCCTTCTTTATCATCTACAAGTTTACGGTGTATATGACCGCCTGCATAATACTCGTATCCTTCAGGAAGTAATGATAAAGGCACCGTTTTCTCTTCATGTATATCTGCTGGTTTCATCTCAGTTATAGGAGAATGGAAAACAAATATCGAACCTTCCTTAGGTTCTTTAAAATCTATATTTTGATAATAGCTCACGTCCATCCTGTTCTTCCTTCCACTCAAACCGGCTATAGAAACTCCTGATGAATCTTTAACATGTTCTAGACTTTCTTCTTCATCTAGATAATTTACTACCTTTTTGAAAACGTCAGCACTTTCTAAAACATCTATCAAAGAAGCTCTTGATATGTTAAAATCATGTGAACCATAGACTGAATAAATACTGATTCCATTCCTACGAGCCTTCATCAAAGAACGGACCGCTCTATTCACTACATCCATATCAGGATGAGGGTTATGAAAAAGATCTCCAGCTATTATTATAAAATCCACTTCTTTTTTAACACTTATATCAACAGCTTTCTCAAATGCCATAAGATTGTATTCTCGTAAAACAGGATTTCTACCAAAAGCGCCAAGATGACAGTCAGCAATATGTGAAAACTTTACCAACGATATCACCCAAAGAATTCCAACTTTTTATTACTATCATCTTCATCACTATCTTCCACCACATCGCCAAAGAAATCTATCTTGATAGGGACAGCAAATTTGGTAAATATACTACTGACTATAGCTTCTCCTTTATCCAAACTAGCTATATTCTTGCTATCTTTAGATAAGTCTTGAGCTGCACTACCGATGATAGCATCTCTCTCACTTTTCATCTCATTTCCTAGAATTATCTTAGTGTTCATATTGGCTAATATCTCTCTAGGTATCATGCTAGAAAGCTGAGTTATCGCTATCAAGCCAACTCTAAATTTACGGCCCTCTCTTGCTATCTGATGGAATACGTTCCTACCACTCTTGTCACCTAACACCCTTGGAGCTTCTTCGATTACAATACTAACTGTAGGCTTCTCTTTTAACTCTCCTTTCTCTTTATATCCTTTATATCTTTTAAACAGCCTATCGGTTATTATTCCTGCTATCAGGAGTTCTTTATCCTGGGGCATTGAACTTGTATCTAGAATGACTTTATTACCATTCTCTATTGAATTCACAACATCATCAACTAGACTTTCGCTTCCCTCCGTTGTGAAAATATTACCTTTAGGCCTAACTTCACCATTTCTCACAGCCAAATCGAAAGTCAGTTTTAGTTTCCTTCTTAATGCATCTAAAGTGGTTTCCTGGACACCATATCCACTTATCTCTTCAGAGTCAGCTGTCAATATAGCTTCCAACCAATCATCTCTATGATGTTGATAAAAGACGTACATCGCTTGACTTTGGGCATCACTCAGATCAACGATGCCATTCAAGTTCCAAGGTTTTAAAACCGATACATTGATCCTTAAACTGATTCCCCCTTTAGGTGGATTGGTAGAATAATAATCAACTTTTTTACCCGCATCAGGATGATCTTTAGCACCTTTCTCATTCCTACCATAGTATTCATCGTGTGGATCTATCACCAATACTCCACAATACTCCTTAGGTATCAGATTCCACAACATAACTTTAACCAGATTACTCTTACCTCTACCTGTAGTCGCTGGGATCAGTATATGATGAGACAGGGCCTTCTTTCCGTTGATATGAATAGGTACATCTAAAACCTGGGTCCCACTTCTTATCTTACCTAGATATAAACTGTTTTCCGGTTCTTCCAAAAAGTGAAAATCATCTTTACTGACCCTATCCAAATTGCCAAAGAATTTCGGTAAAGTTTTCGGTATCTTTGGTTCTTCATCTCTTATCTGAACCAATGGTTTAGCTTTAGCAAAAGTATAATTTCTAATCTCTTCCTCCATCAGACTAGTCTCTTCGTATCCCTCCAACTGCATACCACTCATCCTTGCTAAATCATCATCTTCAAGAAGTGAACCATAAGATAGATCATGTACCTGCATTATCACATCATCTATTGAAAGTAGATCACCAATCTCAATAGTCTCTCCACTTTTTTGTCTGATCAAGACTTCTCCATATTCTCCTCCGATTATCTGGCCTATTGGCATATTATCAACCTCATAAATTACTCAATTTGTCATGGGCGTTTGTACAATTTACCTTATATCTCACTGAATTACTCATATTATTTGAGCCCATATTTTTTAGATACTTAACTTCTTCATCTCTTACTCTAGCTTTTTTATCAGCATCAACTAAACAATAAGGATATCCTAAAAATGTAGGGTCCTTTGCTTGTGACGCTATGTGACCCAAAATATCTTCTACAGGTGATTCAAATTCTCTATAAAATTCTGTTCTAAAAGCGTAATCTGAAGAAGGATGATATTTAACTATGTACATCTCCCCTTTATGATCTGGATGATCATTCTTAGCTATTGGATGATAATACCACAATCCATAATCAATATCTTCTGATAATTCCTGCACCGAAGCTATAAGTGGATATCCTTTATTTGTCATCAGTGAACTTGTCTTTGCAATCCCCACTAGATTTATACTATTCTCCTCTACACTTTTGTAGGTTTCCTCAGCATATCTCCTTTCATCTTCAACGGAGGTCTGAAGCACTCCATCTCTTATCAGTATATCTCCCTCATTTAAAAACTCTTCAGAAACGTACTTTGATGTCTTCCATTCTAAATATTTACGTACAGTTTGGGCTGCACCTGTTTGAGAGTTATTTTCCAGCTCATTTTTATCCAAAGAATACTCTTTTTTATCTATTGGTATCGTATTATTCAAAGGTCTTAGTTCAACTTTGATAAGGTCTTCTACCTTTCGACAGATCAAATAAGAGGTAAAAGGGTCTACATTTTCCTTCCTTTTACCGTTCTCAAATATGTTAAAATATACTTTTAATAGATGTACCGAATCCATAGGTGATTCGTATATCTTGTTGTTTCCTCCATCCACTGAGGCTATAGCTCTCTGATCCGATTCAAAACTAAATGAATTAAAATTATCTTTTGAGATTTGAACTGGCTCATAATATCTATTCTGTGTAAATTGAGGTGTTCCCCAGTTTTCTGGTTTTTTATCCAGATTATCAATTATTTCATATAGATCATTGAGCATTTGGATCTACATTCCAGAAGAATTACTTAAAGGTTGAGAAGGGAGTTGGGTGAAAGTGAGATGAAAATTTGCTATCGGTTAGTAAAGTTTAATAAATTAAATATTTATCACCATGCAAATGAATCCTTTTAGTGAACAACTAAATAGTAAAAAACAGTCAAGTTTTGTTGACAGAGAAGAAATTCTTGATAAGTTAGAGGAATCTAGGATCGAAACTTTGGACGGAAATGGAAAAACGATCTTCCTGAAAGGAGAGAGGGGCATTGGTAAAACAAAAATTGCTGAAAAATTTATATCATCTTGTGAGCGAGAAGGATTCACTATCTTTGAAGGTAGATGTTTGTATTATGAAACTTCAGAACCATATATTCCATTCTATGATGCTTTAGAAGGTCACTTCGATGAGGATAATATCGAAAAAGAAGAGGAACAGCCATCAAACGTTGGATTGATGGCCCAAAGAGGTCTAAGTTCCTCCAAACAAGGCAGAAGTCATCTTGGACTTATAGGTACAAATCAAGAGCAAAATGAGAACACAAAAAAATTATCACGATCATCAAAAAAAGAAATGATGTTTAATCAAATAACTGATTTTATACTAGACACTGCTGAAAAGAATCCAGTATTATTATTTTTAGATGATTTACAGTGGATAGACGAGTCTTCATCTCAGTTGCTACACCATATGGCTAGAAATATATCTGACAACAAAGTAATCATCTTAGGAGCATATCGCCAAGAGGAACTCAAATATGAAGAAAAAGAAAACCCACTTAAGAATACACTAATTAGGATGAGAGAAGAAAAACTAGTAGACGTTATAGACATTCCAGAGATGGGACAAGATGCAGTAACTGAACTTGTCGAGAACGAAATCAACCAAAAAGATATACCTGGTGAATTTATCTGGTCACTCTATCAACAGAGTGAAGGAAATCCCTTCTATATAGTAGAATTCATAAATTCATTAAAAGATGATGGTTTGTTGAATGGAGATACTTCTTTCTCTGATTTTAGACAGGAGATATCTGAAACAACGATACCAACATCAATAAAAGATATTATAGAAAGAAAAATAGACGAACTTGAAAAGGATAAAAGGAAAATATTGATGGCATCTTCATTGATAGGCAGTGACTTCAATTTTGAAGTTCTAGAGAGAGTTATGAAAATAGATGTTTTAGACCTATTGGATGGTATCGATAGGCTGATAGATTATGATTTGATAGAGGAAAAACAGGATACTGGTGAAGAAATCTATACTTTTACCCATTTACAAACTAGATCTGTTCTTCTAGATAATATGGGTAAAAGTAGAAAAAGGGTGTATCATAGAAAAATTGGATCTGTAATAGAAAATTTTTATTCTAACGAGCTCGAAAAACATTATTACGATCTTAGTAGACACTATTTTGAAGGTAAAAAGTACGAAAAAGCTTACAAATATTCAATCAATGCTGCGGAAAAAGCTGTAGAATCTTTAGACCTTCATACCGCCGTTGAATATTTTGACAAAGGCATAGAATCATTACAAAAATCAAGAAATATGGCTCAGAAAGAAAAAAAATACATTGAAGTGCTAGAAAGGAAAGCAGAAATATGTTATCAGCTTGAGGATTGGAATCTTTCTAAATATTCATATGAAAAAATAATCGAAAAAGCTGATGAAATTAATGATGATAAGAAAAAGGCAGAAGGGTTGTTCAATTTAGGTAATTTGTTTATCAATCTTAGAAGGTTCGAAAAAGGTCTAAAAAACACAGAAAAAGCTTTAGAGATTTATAGACAAATCGATGACAAAAATGGCATCGCAAAGAGTGAAAGGAATATTGGATATATAAATCAGAACAATAATAAATTTGATGAAGCTATTGACCACTATAAAGAGTCGATTAAAAATGCAGAAGATATTGAAAATGAAGGTATCCTTGTTTCATCTTATTTTGAGTTAGGTGGTACTTACTCTCTTATTGGAAACCATGAAAAATCCATAAAGTTCCTAAAAAAGAGTATTCCTATTTTGGAGTCATTTGAAGATTACAGTGATCTTAGCGAGGTATACAACAGGATGGGAGATCAATACATGAAAAACGGTGAATGGAACAACGCAAAGGAAAGTTTCGATAAATCGATGGAATACTCTGAAAAATTAGATGACAAGATATTCATTGGATGGAGTTCTTTCAATGCAGCTGAACTTTTAACTAAAACATCAAATATGAATGAAGCTAAAAGTTATTTAGCAGAGAGTAAAGAGGTTTTAAAAACTACAGACAATAAGGTGGGTTTGGCTGCCGTGTATAAAGTAGAAGGAATAATAGATAAGATCGAAGGTAATTATGAAGATGCTATTAAAAAACTGGAGAAGTCTATTGAAATACTTAAAGAATTAGACATACCATTTAAAATTGCAGAGTATAAACAAGAACTAGCACTCATCTACAAAGAAAAGGGCGATGTAGTGAAGTCCGATAAGATGTTGAAAGAATCCAAACTTATTTTAGATAATCTTAACAAAAAAGATTTGAAAGTTGAAGTGGAATCAAATATATAAAAAAGAAAAGAGGTATTTTACATACCTGGACATTGTTTTGCTACTTCTTCATCTATATCCTTATCTGCATATGCTTTATCAAAGTGTTCTTTGAAATCGTTAGCTATGTCTTTGGCTCTTTTATCGTATTTTTCTTTGTCATCCCAAGTATTCTTAGGCCATAATACTTCGTTAGGAACATCCGGACATTCTTTAGGTACCATTACTTTGAAGTATGGATGCTTTCTATATTCTACATCTTCTAATTTTCCATTCAAAGCTGCATCAACCATAGCACGAGTGTAGTCTATGTCGATTCTATGTCCAGTTCCATAAGGTCCACCGGTCCATCCTGTGTTGATCAAATAGACATTAGTACCATGTTCTTCCATTTTTTCTCCAAGCATCTCTGCATACACATCAGGATTCCTAGGCATGAATGGTTCTCCAAAGAATCTTGAGAAAACAGATACTGGTTCATCTATTCCTGTTTCAGTTCCAGCTAATTTGCTGGTATAACCCATCAAGAACCAAAGCATGGCTTGTTTTTGAGTTAGTTTAGCAACAGGTGGTATGACCCCATTAGCATCTGCTGTCAAGAATAGTATGGTATCAGGGTGTCCTGATTTAGATGATTCTTTTATATTCGAGAGATATCTCAAAGGATAAGAAGCCCTTGAGTTCTTTGTAAGTCTGTCATCATAGAAATCAAAAGTGCCGTCAGGATACATCATAGCGTTTTCAACTATAGATCCGTGCTTTTTCCAATCATCTTCATGCATAACTGCGTTGTATATCTCTGGTTCTTTTTCTTTATCTATATCTATCATCTTTGCGTAACATCCGTTTTCAAAGTTAGCTATACCGTTATCTCCCCATCCGTGTTCATCGTCACCGAGTAAAGCACGGCTTGGATCTGCAGAAAGTGTTGTTTTTCCAGTTCCTGAAAGACCTAGTAACAATGCAGAATCCCCGTCTTCTCCTTCATTAGCGGAACAGTGTATAGGAAGTATACCCTCTTTAGGCAGTAGATAATTCATCACAGTGAACATCAATTTTTTAACTGATCCACCATAAGCAGACCCATAAACAAGGCCTATCTTGTTATCGAAGTCCATTGCAACTAGCATGTTAGATGTTTTACCATCTTCGGTTTTTCTTAATCTACCTTTATATCTTTCTCTGTTCAATTTGTCATAAGGTAAAGCGATTAAAACGAACTCTTCATCTGAAAAAATACTTTTGTCTATATCATCAGGAACAGGTCTAAACATATTGTCAGTAAATAAAGCATGCATTGCATAATCAGATATTGTTTTTGTAGGCATCGCCCAGTTTGAATCAGCACCTATTACTCTGTCTGTTATGTAGAGTTTATCTTTTTCTTTTAGTGTTTCTATTGCATCATGAAGTGCCATTTCAAAAGTTTCTGGATCTAAGGGTATATTATTTGGAGAATCCCAATCTATATTTTCTTCACTCTCCGGTCTCCTCACTATCATAGTATCTTTGGGACTTCTACCAGTTGATTCTGTTGGTGTCCATGTAGCTAAAGCACCATTCTTACTGATGAAAACCTCATCGTTCTCAACGCTATCTTCTATCATCTGTTCCCTTTCTATATTATCTTCAATACCGTCGTGACCCTCCAGGGTTTTATCAAGTGAATTTCTAAATTCTTCAACTGCTATTTTTTCGATATCAGGCATTTGAACCACATGGTCCTCATTTGCAAAGGATATATAAAATGTTTGGACTATAAAGTGAACAATATGAGATACGAAACACCTGATATCTCTGAATATGAGAGGATACTGGAACTCTGGGATGAGTGCGGTCTACCCTATAAACCAGAAGGTAGAGATACAAAAGAAAACATTGCAGAAGAGATAAGAAAACAACCTGAGTACTGGATAGGATCATATGATTGTGATACACTAGTGGGTATAATAGTTGGTACCGACGATGGTAGAAAAGGCTGGATAAACAGATTGGCCGTAGATAAGGATTATAGGAATGAAGGCATAGGATCAAAACTGGTCAATCTACTTGAAAAAGAATTCGAAGATAAAGGCTTTAAGATATGGGCTGCATTGATCGAACCAGACAATCCTGATGCTATGGAATTCTTCGAAAAGAAGGGTTTTGAAGATTTAGATATCAAGTATTATTCAAAAAGAGAAAGCGATAAAGTCTAAGATGAAGGTTTACTAATGAAAGAGAAATTAGAAAAAATTAGATCGTTTGTCAGAGAAAATCTTAAGGATGATTCATCAGGACATGGATGGTTTCATACAAAAAGAGTACTGAGATTATCAAAGGAAATATCAAAAGAAGAAGAGAACGTAGATCATTTTATTTTAGAATCTTCAGCTCTTCTACACGATCTTATAGACTGGAAATTGGATGAAAAGAAAAGTTCAGAAGAAATAAGGAATTTTCTAAAATCTATAGATATTGATGAGAAAAAGATCGGAAAAATAATCAAAATAATAGAAAACATCTCTTTCAAAGGCGCAAATACTGAATCAAAGCTTGACTCTATTGAAGGAAAGATAGTTCAAGATGCAGACAGATTAGATGCTATGGGTGCGATCGGAATAGCTAGATGTTTTGCATACGGTGGATGCAAAGGGCAAAAGATGTATGATCCAGATATTTTACCAAAAACTCATGATAGTTTTGATGAATATAAAGAAAGTGAAACAACATCTTTGAACCATTTCTACGAAAAACTGCTTTTACTGAAAGAAAGGATGAATACAGATCAGGGTATAAATATTGCTGAAGAGAGACACAAATATATGATAAATTTTTTAAATAGATTCTTTGAAGAGATAGAATTTGAGAAATAAGATCATTCTAAACGTTCTGGTTCTTCTACTCTGAGCAATATTATCAAGCTGCCTATCATACCAACACCTAATGCAAATATGAATGGAAATTTAATACCGATATAATCGGCAACAAGACCACTTGCTGTTGAACCTATAGCCCAAGCCATGTTCTGGGCAAATGTATAAACTCCCATTCCCATACCTCTATGTTCTTTTGGTGTTAATGAAGTAACAAATGCTGGAAAAGATGGCCTTGCTAAAGATCTACCCAATGTATAAAGTCCAACTATTATCATCAAAGTATAGAGACCTAAAGATAGCGATATTGCCCCGCTGAAGAGTGCTGCTATGACACTACCAGAAACTATCAATTTTTTTCTTCCTATCCTATCAGCTAAACTGCCAGCAGGGAACATTACTAAAAATTGTACAGTACCTATCACAGCGAATATCATTCCAATATGGAATGTTGTAAGCCCAAGAGCCTCTTCAGCAAAGATTGGTAGCATAGGGAATACCATGGCTAAACCGAAAAAGACTGTGAATGAACCGATGGTTAAAGCTAAAAACGTTTTTGGATGTATTGTAAAATTACTTAATTTGAAATCTTTTATTGCAAAGATGGATTTTTTCTTCTTAGTTTTTGTTTTCTGTCCTTCATAGGACTCTTTAATACCGAAGAGCAATAGAATAGCACTCATAAGTGCAAGTATTGAAGTCCCATAAAATGCCATTGAAAAGTTAAATTGACTTGCTATCACTCCACCCATTATAGGCCCAACAGCGTTACCACTAGCAAAGCTCATTGAATATAATCCCATTGCCTTGCCTCTTTCTTCCTCCTTTACTATATCACCAACATAAGCATAAGTGACAGGCCAAACTAGTCCAGATGCAGCTCCTTGAGCTCCTCTATAAAGAAATATTTCTAAAACACTATCAGCCGTACCAAAAAGAAACATAACAATGAAATAAAGGAACATCCCACCAACCATGATAGGTTTTCTCCCAACTTTATCGGCTAGATTACCACCGACGGGTGAAGAAAAAACCCTAACAATAGCGAACAAACCCATCATCATACCTATCTGGGTTTTTGATGCTCCGTAAGTCTTTGCATATTGAGGTAAAAAGGGCATTATAAGTCCAAAACCGAGCATACTTACAAATATAGCAAAGCTGAGAATCAATAATTCTTTATTCTTTATCATTAACCTCAGATCAGTTATTATAGATTTAAAACCAAAATTTTCTTGCTTATCGCCCTTTTTCATCTAAAAACCTCAATTAAACAAATTACTTAAACGTTTGCATGATTATACAAGTGTTAAATTAATATAACATACATAAATTATCTATTTTATGGAATATCTCGATGTTATCGATGAAAACAATGAAGTCATAGACAAAAAACCACGAAAAGTTGTACACGAAAAGAGATTGAGACACCGAACAGTTATGTTCTTTGTGATCTCACCGGAGGGCAAAATTCTTGTTACTAAAAGAAGTGATAACAAAGATTTCTTCCCAGGTTACTGGAGTATAGTTTTAGGAGGGCATGTAAAATCTGGAAAAACATATGAGGAAGCCTTGATGTCGGAGATGCAAGAAGAGCTTGGAACTAAAGGAGAATATGAGAAAATAGGATCATTTATCAAAGATATAGAAGAAGAGATAGAACATGTAAACCTCTATAAAGTAGAGGTGTCACCAGATGAAATAAACCTTTTAGATAAAGAATTCCAAAAAGGTGAATTCTGGAAAGTTGAAGAAATAAAGAAAAAAATAGATGAACTAAAATTTTTACCAGAAACAGAAATAGTTATAGAATATCTATAACCATTCTTTTTTTCTAAAGTAGTATATCATCAACAGAGAAACGATCAGCATAGCTATAAGTGCACCAGGATACCCATAGGTCCAATCCAATTCTGGCATATTATATATAGATGAAGCTGGATCAAAATTCATTCCATATATTCCTGCAATAAAAGTCAAGGGTATGAATATGGTAGCAATAATAGTTAACACTTTCATCACCTCGTTCATCCTGTTACTGATACTTGACATATACAGATCAAGAAGTCCAGAAAGTGTATCTCTGTAAGCTTCAATCGCATCAATAACCTGTATAGTATGATCATATAGATCTCTTAAAAATAGACCAGTATTTTCTTCGATCAACGGAGAATCTTCCCTCATAAGATTACTTATCACTTCTCTTAAAGGCCAAACAGATTTTCTTAAAAATATCATCTCTCTTTTTAATGAATGTATTGAATACATCGTTTCCATTTTAGGTTCTTCTATCAATTCATTTTCGATATCTTCAATATAAACTCCCAGCTTTTCAAGAACGATGAAATAATTATCGACTATAGCATCCATCAAAGCATAAGACAGGTAATCTGCACCATTATTACGTATCCTACCTTTGGATTTTTCGATCCTTTCTCTTATCGGGTCAAAAACATCCCCTGAACTTTCCTGAAATGAAATTACGAATCTATCTCCTAAAACTATGCTTATCTGTTCAGCAGTCACTTCTTCCTTAGATTTATCAAAATATATCATCTTTAAAACAAAAAAGATATAATTCTCATAATACTCAACTTTAGGTCTTTGAGTCGTATTCAATATATCTTCCAATAAAAGAGGGTGTAGGTCATACATATCACCTAAATTACGTATCAAATCTATATCATGTAGTCCATCTATATTTATCCAGGTAACAGTATCTTTTTCTTTAAACACTTTACACTCTTCTATATTCTCTATTTCACTCACGATCAATTCCTTAGAATTGTAATCCAATACATTTATTCTTACCTCTTCCATCTTCCTTTCACCAACATGAATAAGAGTTCCTGAAGGTAAACCTGCCTCTGTTTTATTTTTCCTAGATGGAATCAATCTCAAATCTAATCACCCGATAAGATATGTATTTATAAGTATATAAGATTAATTAAAGCTTGATAAAAAGAATTAGAGGGAGAAAATATATAATATATGTTTTACTCATGCTCTAACAATGGCTGATAGACTAGAGGACGTAAAACCAACGAGGATGGAACTTCTCAGGATAAGAAAGCGAAAAATGCTTGCTGAGAATGGACACGATCTTTTAAGTGAAAAGAAAGACGCACTCATAAACGAATTCTTCAATATAGTCGATAAAAGAAAGAAACTGAGAGATGATCTCGAAGAGAAACTAGAAAACAGCTATGATTCGCTAATAGAAGCACAGATGCTCATGGGAAAAGGTGAGATAGAATCCATCGCTGATGGTGCTAAGCCCATGGGAGGAGTCCTTATCGAATCTTCAAATATTATGGGTGTAAAAGTTCCTGAATTAAAGCCTGAAGTTCCTGATGAAAAGTTTTATGGTTATGCAGATACAACAGTAAAGTTAGACGAAGCGGTAGATGATTTCAGAGAAGCTTTAGAAATATCATTAAAATTATCCGAAGTAGAAGGTAAATTAGACAAACTAGCAGATGAGATAGAGAAAGCAAAGAGAAGGGTAAATTCTTTAGAATACAACTATATCCCTAAGCTTGAAGCCACCATTAAATACATCGAAAGACAGTTAGAAGAAAGAGAAAGAGAGGACTTCTTCAGAAGGAAAAAGATCAAATCGATATTGGAAGAGCAGGAACAATAGCTTTATTATAAATCGGTGGTAGTTTGAAAAATCTAATAGAGGAGTATTTCGACACTCCTGAAAAGAAAGCTAAACTATATCTTCTTGTAACTATAGGTCAGATCTGGGCTATCATAGCTATTATAATTGGAGTTGTTGTTTTCATCTGGTACTACTTATTATAAGTATATCTTTTAATCATCCTGAAAACCCTCAGATGATTCTTCTTCAGATTTAAAATCTACTTTCTCATCAGAGGTAAAGTCGACTTCATTTTCTTCTTCACCAAAATAATTCTCATCTTCTTCCTCGATATCAAACTCAGCTTCTTCATCTTCTATAAATTCTTGTTCATCTTCTTTAATCAAGTCTTCACTCTCTTCAACCGGCTCACCTCTTTTTTTAATTATAAGGATTACCAAGGCGATAGCTATGATCAATGCAATTATTATATACGCAATATTATCTTGCAAAGTCTTACCAATTCCCTCTGAATCTGATTCTTGATCGTCACCGTTTCCATCACCAGTATCTTTTTCCTGCATGACTATCTCATCTAAATTTATAGCTTGATCCTTTTCTATATCTAAAGTATCTGTAAAGGTCTCGTAATTATCTGAAATAACAGTTATCTCTCTGCTACCTGATTTTACCTGACCGCTGAAAAATCCATTTTCATCAGTTGTAAATTCTTCTCCAGAATCAAATGAAACTGTAGCGCCACTTAAAGGATTGTTATCCTTGTCAGTTATTCTTCCTTCGACATATCCATATTCTTCCTGATCATCTGATTCAGTTGTAAAACTCCATGTAAACATCTCTAGGTTATTACCGTCCATATCTGTAGCGTTAACATATACATTATATGTTGTATCATATTCCATGTCACTTTGAGGTGTATAAGTTACGTTAGTATCAGCATATTTTACCTCACCTGATAAATCAGTCACTATTACCTCTGCATACATAATATAATCAGAATATTGTATCTCAATAAGAGAATCTATTGGAATCTGATTTCCAACCGGTTTATAATCAATAACTGATGGAAGCACATCGTCTGATTTAGTAGTAAAACTCCAAGTGAAAATGTCCAACTTATTTCCATTCATATCAGTAGCGTTGACATATACAATGTAAGCTGTATCATATTCCATTTGACTTGATGGAGTAAACGTTACGTTATTACCATAAATTTCCGTATCACCTGGTAAATTTTTAACATCTACCTCAGCTGACATAATATCATCCGAATATTGTATCTCTATTATCGACTCAACTTGTACTTTTTCTCCAACTGGCTTGTAATTTACTATTTTAACATATTTTTCTAACATTATTGTTCCCACATCTAGTGTAGATTCACGTTCAACATAAATTTCTCTAGAATAATTAAGATAACCGGATTTAACGACCGTTAAAGTTCTGTCTCCATGTGTTACCTCTGTTGAAAAATTTCCATCAGGCCCAGTAGTAATATTTTCACCAGAATCGAAGTAAACTGCGGCACCTTCTATAGGATTACTCTCAGAATCGACCACTATCCCTTCAACTACACTTGGTGTGTAAGATAATACTTTTATATTTCTAGTCAAAGAAGCTTCGTTTCCAGTTTTATCAGATATAGTCAATCTTACAGTATAATTGCCAGTATTATGGAATCTGTAACTCTGAGTCGGACCATATAATAACTCACTGAGCTCTTCGATCTCCCACGTATAATTTTTTATACCTATATTATCGTAAGAACCACTTCCAGACATATTAGCAGTTTCATTGACTTTTATAGCATTTGGAATCTGCATAGATATGATCGGTGCATCGTTATCAGTCACACTTATTTCAACTACATTTGTAGATATCCACTCCGCTGAATCATATCTAACGTGGAAAGAATAGCTAATATTCGATGCATCGCTGGGTACGTCTATAGTTTTCGACCATGTGTCAATTGAATGACTAATAGATTCATTATTACTAATTGAACCGTCAAATCCCCATTTAAAGAATACTTCTGACACTCTAGAATCCTCGTTCACATCCATCTCCAAAGTAAAATTATCACCTGTGGTAGGTTCTCCAGAAGTCAGGTCTGTTATCTCTAATAGTGGGATAGATGATGTTGTAAATGAATAATAATTGCCCTCATTATCTGCCTTTACTTTATTACCTAAAGTATCATTTGATAGTACTTCAAAATAATAAGTAGTGTTCAAATCCAATCCTTCTATTTCGACAGAATGGGAAGTAACAAACTCATATTGATAGACGGACAGATGATCGGAAAGATCGGGATTTTCAGAATAGTTGACCATACTGTCACTGGCTTCATCAGTTTGCCAAGTAATAGTTACTGATGTTGTAGAAACATCTGTGACTGAGACTGACGAGATCACGGGTGGTATGTTATCCATTGGCCATGATACCATCAACGGATAATTATCATTGTTAGTCCCTATAGAATAACTTGAATCTCCAATACCATCTCTTCCAGGTAAATTTTGATCTGTTCCAGAATATCTATCTTCTCCATCATAAGTATCCCAGTAATTACCTCCGGAGGGATAACCATCATCATAGATATTATTGTAGTAATCTCTTACATGTCTGGAATTGTTTTCAAAATTATTATGATATATCTTGTTATCGTTGCTGTTGGAATAATCTATTCCTTTATCCTGGCTGTTACTTATTGTACTGTTTCTAACTATATTTTCATTCGATATATGGAGGTAAATACCTATATTGTTAGATGTTATATTATTATCTGTTAGTAAATTATCCTGTGATTCGTAAAGATATATACCATATAGTGAGTTTTCTGATATTGTGCTACTAGAAAGTGTATTATTATCCGAATAAGCGATCTGTAACCCGATAGATGCTGAGAAAAGATCTTGACTCTCAACATCGATATACCTAGAGTTAACTATTATAACCTGACCAGCATCATTTGAAACTGATCCACTATTTTGATCTTTAATATACTCTACTGATTTACCATTGACTTCGTTAGATGATCCTATGGAATGTGTATTCCAGTAAATGAGTTGATATCCAATTATCCTTATTCCATTATCTGTCATCACATTATTTGAAAGAGAATTTTCCTTACACATCTCTAGAACTATCGCTGAATAATTGTTAGAACTAAGATTATTTCCTAAAATTGAAACATCGTTTGATCCTTCAATATAGATCCCACTTTCTTCATTTGTATCAACAGTATTTGCAGAAATTGTATTATTATTCGCATTATCCAGGTATATCCCATTTATCTTATTTGAATTAGCAGTATTATCTATAACTTCATTATCAGAAACTCCATTAAGATAAATTCCATGATTGAAATTTTCTTCAGCAGTGTTCCCAGAAATAATATTAAATTGAGAATCTGAGATATAGATACCATCTTCGTTGGATGTAACAGTGTTATCGTTCACTTCATTATTATCAGATTTGTCCAATCTTATACCTTTCATTTGGCTTGATCTTACAGTGTTATTATGCACTGTTGAATTTGTTGTCGAATAAAAAGTTATACCATAACTACAGTTATACACAAAATTATGAGAGATTATACTTTTATCTGATTTGACCCAGATTCCGTTTTCAGTGGTAGAATTTTTAACCATATTATTATGAACAACATTATTGTCACTGGTATCAATACGTATTCCCTGATAACCGCTATCTTCAACAGTATTATCTGTAACCGTATTATTATCAGAGTCAATTACGAACACACCTGAATAACTTACCTTTATTTCATTATTTTCGATTGTATTATTTTCAGAAGACATAACGTCTATACCACGATTATCTATATCGTTCATACGATTATTTTGAACATAGTTATAATGGCTTTCCTGATACAACGTAATTCCATAAGAACTGTTTGAAATAATGTTCTCTAGTATCTCATTTTCAAAACTTTCTCTAACGTATATTCCTCCCATGGAAGAATTTGTCATAGAGTTTGATACAACTGTAATGTTATTGCTTTGATGTAAATAAATGGATTCATCACCACTTTGATCGATTTTATTACCCTGAACTACGGAATCATCAACTTGGAATAAATATATGTCTTCAGCAGAATTATCATAGAAATGATTATCTTTGGTCGTAATATTTGAAGATGATAAGCTGTATAAACCGTTAGCATTGTTATTATAAATATTGTTGTTTTTGATCGTTATATTTTCACCGTTTATATGGAATGCATTTGAAAAATTTGTCATGGAGAAACCATGTATTGATACAAATGAACTATCGATATCAAAACCAATTCCACTGCCTCCACTTATGATAAATGTTTCATCAGTTCCATTGATTGCTTTAAAAGTGACATTGTTGTCATCTATTGTTAATGGGTAGTTCTCATTTAGCTCGTCATATGAACCAGTTTTTACATTAACTATGGAGTCTGTAAGGTCGTAATTGTCTACCACAAAAGATATGTTTCCTGCAGGGTTTCCTTCTATCTTCCCATCACCTGTCCCTCCTTCTTCTACCCAATAGATATTATCATCGTAAATGTCCCATAGTGGATAATAATCCGTACTCATACCTCCTGGAATGTCATGAGTCGTGTCTCCAATCCCATCACCATCAGAATCACTTCCAGTATAATCATCCCAGTAGTTACCAAGACTGGAACCGTTGTAGTAATTATGAGCTGTATTTTCCATGGCATTTTCATCTGAATTGTTGATGTAGTTATTAAGATAAATTAAACTATCATTCGATTTATATGCATATGATCCATATCCATTGTCAATGAAATCATTTAATTTAATAATATTATGATCACTTGAGTCCCTCAATCTTATCCCATCTGAATTATTTTTTATTGTATTTCCAAAGAATGAATTATTATTTGAATTTTCAAGGTATATACCTCTAATATTATCATAAACATAGTTACTATTCACTTGTTTATTTTTGTGGGATTCAAAAAATTGTATACCCTTCATATGCCCTCCATAGATATGATTATTTGATATTTTAGTTATATTGGATCTTGAAAGGTAAATTCCGTGATAATTATTGTATATCTCGTTCTTATCTACAGTATTAAAATTACAATCATCTATAAAGACCCCTGCATCAAGATTATCATAGATCATGTTATCACTAATCATATTATATTGAGGATAACCATAAAATCCTCCACCATCACTTAAGAAAATCCCTTGATTGTTATTATGAACATCGTTTTCTATTACCAAATTATGAGTAGATAATTCTCTGATATAGATCCCGCGATCATTTGACCCATCAATATTTTTAATCTCATTTTTATATATGTATGAAGTATTAGAATTAAATAATTGAATACCCTGTCTTGTGCACCCATAGATATTATTTAATATTATATCACAATTATGTGACTCCTGAAGATAGATTCCATAAGACCCTTTCATGATATTATTATTTTCAACTAGGTTATTATTGCTACTTTCTCTTATCCATATACTGTAGTCAGTGTTGTTAATAAATGAATTTTTGACAATTGTATTATTGAGACTTTCATACCATAGAACGACACCATCTTCATTTTCGAAGAATTCATTACTAATTATGGTGTTGTTTAAAGCTAAATTCCCACCATCAAATGAACTGTAAATCCCATCCATGTTAAATGAAAAATTATTTCTATAAATATTGTTTTTATCGGACCCCCACAGCATTAATCCTTTATCATTAGAATTGGTTATATCATTGTATTCAATAATATTTTTATTTGAATTTCTAAGTTGGATACCATCCTCACTACTGTTATCGATAGTATTATTATGTATATAATTAGAGACCCAGTGCTGATATATACCTATCGAATTATTATAGATGTGATTTAGAGTTATTTCATTATTATCACAATAATGATTCATATTTAAACCTTCATTAGAATTGTTCAAGATTTTGTTGTTTTTAATAAGATTATACTCGGAGCCTTTTTTGATCGTGGGACCTGCTAATATCCCTTCATTATTTTCTTCTATACGATTATTTGTTATATTGTTATAGTTATTATCAGTAAAAAGTAGCATACCCTTATTATTGCTGTAAAGATGATTCTCGTCGATGGTATTGTTCTCAGAATAAGACATATAGATACCAGTTTCCGTATTATTTTCTATATCATTTTTATCTATAATCAAATCATGAGAGTTATTCAACGTTATACCTCTGTTATTATCAATGAGTTTATTATTTCTGATAACACCATTAGTAACGTTATTGAAAAATAAACCAGATGGAGACGAATGAGGTGCAACATTACTTGAATTATAAAAGTGATTGTTTTCTAATATAAAATGAACTGTTGTATTCCCAATATAGACACAATCTTCAGTACCATTCCCATCGATCTCATAATTATCAATTATGTACGGATCTCCTGAGGTACCTGATCCAACCCATCCTTCTGAAGCAGCTATACTATGAAATTCACTGTTACTATCAATTCTTATAGGTCCATTAATCTCGTATCCTATAGTGATCTCTGTTCCAACAAAAACTATTGAACTGAATATCAACAAAAATATCACAACATAAGTGTATTTTTTTCCCATGCTTATCACGCTTAAATACTAAGATAATGTTTTGGTAGGTTATAATATTTACTAAATACTTTTTTAAATAATAATAATTAAAATTACTAATAAAAACTAACAACAAATATCATATATCCATATCTAATCATGATTAAACATGTCAATCGACCTGATAGTTAAAAATAGTTCAGAACTTCACACTTTAAGAGGACCAAAAAGAGCTAGAATCGACGAAGAAATGAAAGATACAGGGCTGATAGAAAATGGTGCTTTAGCTGTCGATGATGGCAAAATATTAGATGTAGGAACAACAGAAGAGATAGAAGATAATTACGATGCAAAAAAGATAGTAGACGCCTCTGGAAAGACTGTTATTCCAGGATTTGTAGACCCACACACACATCTTGTATATGCTGGTTCCAGAGAAGATGAATTGATAATGAAGATCAAAGGTAAAACATATATGGAAATATTAGAAGCAGGGGGAGGAATAATAAGAACTGTAAATGCCACTAGAAGTGCTTCTAAAGAAGAATTAAAAGAGGCAATGGAAAAGAGGATGAACAGGATGCTTAAATACGGTACAACAACAGCAGAAGCAAAAAGTGGTTATGGACTTGACCTAGATAATGAAGTCAAAAGCCTCAAAGTGATCCATGAAATGTCTGAAGAGCATCCAATAGACCTTGTTCCAACCTATCTAGGAGCTCATTCTCTACCACCTGAATTTGATGACACGGGTGAATACATTGATTATTGTATCGATGAGGTACTTCCAAAGATAAAAAAGAAAAATCTAGCTGAATTCTGTGATGTTTTTTGTGAAAAAGGTGTTTTTGATGCTGAAGAAAGCAGAAAATTACTCAACAGAGCAAAAAACTTAGGATTAAAATTAAAGGTGCATGCAGATGAAATAGAAAACATAGGCTGTAGTAAGATGGCTGCAGAGATAGGCGCAATATCAGCAGAACATCTCGTTAAAACAAGTACAGAGGATATACAGAAAATGGCTGAACATGGAACAATAGGAATTTCTTTGCCCGGTACTCCATTCATGCTGATGGAAAATCATTATACACCTGTAAGAAAAATGATAGATGAAAAAGTACCGATAGCACTCGCTACAGACTTAAATCCTAACTGCTGGACAGAATCGATGCAGATGATCATAACATTAGCCTGTTTACAGATGAAGATGACTCCTTCTGAAGCTCTTACAGCTAGTACTGTGAATTCTGCTTATTCGATAGATAGAGAAGATATAGGTATATTAGATGAAGGGTATAAAGCAGACTTTCTTATACTAGATGTCCCCAATATTATGCATTTACCTTATCATTTTGGAGTTAATCTAGTAGAAAGTGTTTACAAAAAAGGTAAAAAGGTAAATTAATAAAAAATTATATTACCTACGTTTAAATAAGATATATTGGTAGAAAGAGATGGAGAAAAAAGGTTATAGTGAAATATTAAAGAAAATAACAGATGGCTTTAACAAACCTGATGATCCAAAATATGCTATTCTGAAATATATCGTATATGTGTATGCCTTTTCACTTCCATTTATCATTATACTTTCATATTTCAGCCCATGTTTTCTTAATCTTGTAATACCTAGTATAGCAGTTTTAGTACCATATAAATTGTTTAAAGAAAAAAGTATGAAAAAAATCTTCGTTACGGGTATAATAGCGATACTCCTTCTTAGCCTAACATTTACAGCTTATCAGGTCGAAACAATATATTTCTCTCAAGAACCAAAGGACCTCTCGTCTGATTTACTTTCAAATGGTACAGTAGATAAGATATATGGGGAACAAAAGACAAAATTTAATTTTACAGTGGATTTAAAAGAAGAAAAAATAGAAACTGATAATTATACTGTATATCTCAATATAACCTGGATGACCACTACCACCCCCACTGATGGAAACGATAAATCGTTTACAATGAATAGTTTTAATAACTCTGATTACTATTACATATTCAACCTTAAAGAGCATGACATGGAAGATAGGTTATATTCCCATTATTTTTCTATTCGGATGAACAAGACAGAAAACGTTACAGACTGGCAGGAAACCGATTCTAGTTATGGCCCATTCACAATTTCTAGATTAGATGCATACCAAGTAATCATGCTGCAACAATTGATCTCTATGTCTTTATTCTTCATTTTAATTATTGGTATGGTATGGTGGAGAAAACGGATGACTACAAGTAGAAAAAAGAGTACAGAAGGTCTGGAGGAAAAAGAGAAGGAACTCGATGATTATTGTCCAGAATGCGGTGCTTTATTGGAAGGTAAAAACACATGTCCTGAATGTGGTACAGAAATTGAATCAGATGTAGAATCCAAAGAAGATACTGAAATTTTTGAACCAGAAGAAGATATAGAAGATGAGGATAAAGACGAAAAACAAAGTTAAAACCTCTTATTCTATAATCTATAAATCGTTAAATCTAATTACTTCTTTATAGATAATTCTATGATAATATGGATTTTAAGAGGGTAAAAGTAGAAAAAGAAGAGGAAATGAACGTAATATTAGGGCAGAGCCATTTTATCAAGACGGTTGAAGATATTTACGAAGCCATGGTAACTTCAGTGCCTGATATTAAATTTGGTCTAGCATTCTGTGAAGCTTCAGGTGATAAATTAATAAGATATGATGGTACAGATGAGAAATTAAAAGAGTTAGCTGTCAAAAACGCTAGAGAAATAAACGCTGGACACTCTTTTATAATCATCTTAGAAGGTTCGTATCCTATAAACTTATTAAATGCTGTTAAAGATGTACAGGAAGTATGTAGGATATATTGTGCTACAGCAAATCCTTTGGAAGTGTTGATAGCTGAAACAGATTCGGGAAGAGGTATAATGGGAGTTATAGACGGAGAACCTACAGTTGGTGTCGAAAAAGAAGAAGATAAAGAGTGGAGAAAGGAGTTGCTGCAAAATATTGGATACAAGCGTTAGGCACCAAATTTTTCAATCCTATCACTCAAATCCAAAAGTATATTCAAAAGATCTTTTCCTTTTATTCTACACAATCCACCTTTTGAACAGGCTCTTTCATTGAACTCTTCAACTTCATCAACTCTAACACCTTTACCACAGATTGTCAATGGTAACGGGTCACCACTGTGATCCATTATAGAAACTGGAGTTGAATGATCACCAGTAAATGCACAAAATACATTTTCCATATCACTTAACTCATCTATATACGAATCTATTTTTTCTATAAAGGCTTGCTTTTCATCAGCCAGTCCGTCATGTCCAGTAAGGTCAGGACCTTTGATATTAACCAACAAAAGATCATAATCATTTAACGTTTCCTTAGTGGCTTTCATAATGGCTTCAATATCAGTATCCATACCACCAGTAGCTCCTTCTACATCTATTGTATCCATGCCCGCTAGATTACAAACACCTCTAACAAGAGGTATACCTGATATCGCAGCGGCATTTAGACCCTTTTCTTCCTCTAGGTCATCCATGTCGGGTACTTTTCCTGAGCCTCTAGATAAAATTATATTAGCTGGAAGTTTGTCCTTCTCTTTTCTTCTTTTATTGATCGGATGATCTTTTAAAATTTCTACTGTTTGGTCTGTAAAATCTTTCAAAATTCTAGCTGTTTTTTGATTTTCAGGTGTATTTTTTATGGGTTTAGGTTCATGATAATTGACTCCAATCTCATGAGGGTCTAAATCAGTCACATCTCCTCCTAATCCCTCCCCTTTAAGAACTAAAACTGCTCTATGTTCAACAGCATGTTTAAATTCAAAATCTACATCTAATGATACCTTCTCTCTGATCACTTCAGCTATCTCTTTAGTATCTTCCTTAATTCTACCGGCTCTTCTATCTACTATTTTTCCATCTTCATAGGTCCCAAAATTACACCTAAAAGCAATATCATTTGGACCCAAATCAACGCCTATACCAGCTGCTTCAAAAGGACCTCTGCCAGTATATACCTCAAATGGATCATACCCTAATATCGCTAAGTGGCCAGTATCACTTCCTGGTCTAACTCCAGGAGATATCGTATCCATCAAACCTGATACACCTTTAGATGCTAATTTATCAAGGTTAGGTGTTGAAGCGTTCTCAAGTGGTGTTTTACCATCAAATTCATCAACTGGTCTGTCACCAATTCCATCGAAAATCATGATCAAAATTTTATCATCCATAATATCACTCCAAATATAGTTACACTTATGCTTATAGCTGTTAGGTTAACAGTTGACTTTGAGATATAGTTTTTTCGCTCAAGAGTTGCGCCCAAAATACTGTCAATCTGGCAGCTTATAAAACCAAATATAATGCCTAAAACACCTATTGAAAAAGAAAATGGTTGTCCATTCAATAGTGTAAATAGTAAAAACGCTATGATAAATGTATATGCAGAACCAATAAAAGACCAGAACTCACCATAAAGGGAAACACCCCCATTCGTTCCTGGTTTTACCCTTTTTAGAGTAGTTATCAAATAGGTTTTATCAGATAAAAGGCCCATCTCTGAAGCCATGGTGTCAGCAGCTGCTGCAGCTACACCTGTTATAAAA
The DNA here is from genome assembly GCA_964516805.1 of uncultured Thermoplasmata archaeon. Taxonomy (GTDB): domain Archaea; phylum Thermoplasmatota; class Thermoplasmata; order Halarchaeoplasmatales; family Halarchaeoplasmataceae; genus CAYSTL01. Next base: position 20,300 of record CAZEXI010000009.1, on the reverse strand, counting down.
AGAATCAAAGCTAATTTATGATCTATAAATCCAAAATTAAAAAATCCACCTGGATTTCTAAGAGTTGCAATTGTAACTGGTATCAAACCATTCGCAAGTACATTTATACCTCCTCTTTCCCCCTTTTTACCTTCTTGAAAACCTTTCTCTTTTTTGGCATCGAATTTATACTTGGTAGCGATGAAAGCACTAAATAAGAAAATCAATAATAATAATATCCACAATAACCCACCTTCAATACCGATAACTATACCTAATATGAATGCTGTTAGGGACCCACTTTTATTCAGCATCCCTCTTTTATATGTGATGATCGCAAGGATAGAGCATATACCCACAATTAATCCGATCTCTAGAATATTCATTCTGCAATTTAAGTGAAGGGGAGAATATAAAAGTTATGATTCTTTTAAAAGTTCATGGATGATGCAAAAAGAGCAGCAAAAACATTTGACTCTATAGCTGAACATTTCGATAAAACAAGAAATAAAACCTGGGATGAAGTAGAAGAATTCATTGAAAGCACTTCTGGTAAAACGATAGATATTGGTTGTGGTAATGGAAGACATTCCAAGGTGGCAATTGATAAAGGACATGACGTGGTTTGTTTGGATGCTTCAATGAATTTATTAAAAATTACGAAAAGCAAATTGAAACTAAAAGCAGATTATGTTAGATCAGGAATAAAAAATATGCCTTTCCAAAACAGTACATTCGATAACGCTGTATATATAGCAGCCATCCATCATCTTGAATACGGCAGAGTAAAAAGTTTAGAAGAAACAAAAAGGATCCTTAAAACTGGAGGGAAATTAATAGTTTCATCTTGGGCAAGAGAACAGGATAGGTGGGACCTTGATGATGAAGAACAGGACGTTATAGTACCATGGACTAGAGAAGATGGTAAAAAAATAGAAAGATTTTATCACCTATACAGATTGAATGAATTGAAGAACGATGTCGTTTTAGCTGGATTTAAGGTTGATGATTTTTTCCATTCTAAAGGAAATAATTACGTTATCGCTGAAAAGTGACATATCTGGATTTCAAATCATTAAAAAACTTAAATAGTAGATTGAATTAGTGCTTGTTGCTAGGTCTAACCGGGGCGTTCGGCGTGCCCTTATACACCGAAAGCGTCGATATGCGGGGGTGACGGCCAGGTGCGGTGTAATCAGCCCATTGATGAGCCGGACCCAGACGATGAGACCTCGTCCTTCGGGATCAGAGGTTCATGATGGGACAGCCGGAGGGTTGTCTATCATGATTTGCCGTGCTTACCAGGCCAGGCCCGGAAGGGAGCAGCTGATGCATGGACTCATGATGCTCGATGGGTAGCGGGGTCGAGAATGGGTCCGGGGTCACTCATCAACGTGCTGAACACCAATCCTGGTGACCTAGCATATTATCATCTATTCTTAGCACATATATAAATTCCAATCAGTGTGATCCCTGCCCCTATTATCGTTAAAAAAGGAGGAATCTCAGCAAAAATTAGAAAAGCAAAAACTGATGATAAAACGGGTTCACTTATCAAACTTACAGATACAAAACTAGCCTTTACATATTTTAAAGCCCAATTGTACAATGTATGTCCTAGCATCGTCGGGATGATAGCTAGAGCGATGAAAATCATATATTCTTCTGATGGATAAATTTTGAAAGTGGTTGAAAATGGTATTGAAAATAAAGCTAAAAAGAATGCACAAGATGAATAGACTAAGAAAGCATAAGGGATCAGTGACATCCTTTTTCTCATCTCTCTTCCTCTTATCAGATACCCAGCTACCGCTAACATTCCTATCAAAGCTAAAATGTCTCCAAATAATGCAAGTCTACCCACTCGGTAATCTGAAAAAGTCATTACCACAATCCCTAGCATGGCTATAATTATACCAAATATGGCTTTCCTAGATGTTTTTTCATTTAAATACCAGCTAGATATCCATGCTACTATAAGCGGATGTGCTGTAACCAAAACTACAGAGGATGCTACTGTTGTATATCTTAGGGAAGCGAACCATGCACTGAAATGAACCGCCAAAAATAATCCCGTTGTAAATAAAATAATAAAATCTTTCATATCTATAGATCTGATTTCTTCCCAGTATTTTGGTATAAAAATAAGTAATATCAGCGAAGATATAAGCATCCTATAAAAAGCAATAGCTATAGGATGTGAATCAGAAAATCGAATGAATATAGCTGCAAAAGATACTGATACCATGGCTATGGGTATGATTATTTTTCCTGCTTTTTCTTCTATTGAAGAGATACCTAAGAATGTTCCGATCATCTAACGGTTTAATAACAATCTGATTTATGTATCTTTTCTAAACATAGTTATTAATGAATTTTGTTCTAATAAAAATAGTTACCAAAAAAATTATAAAATCCGACAATAATTTTGAAATGAACGTAATACATATAAGGGTGAAATAAGTACTCGTATTCGAATAATAAGTTAATTGATTGTTATGTTAATTAATACAAGCTAATTGGATCTGAAGGTAAGATATTATGAAAAATGATTTGAGCAAAGAAATACTTGAAGAGAATAAAGAAAAATTAGAAAATTTACATGAAGCAGCAGTAAATCTTGAAAATATACATGATAAAGATGAAGTCTATAAATTTTCGATTGATTCAGCTAAAAAAATACTTGATTTTTATATAAGCACTATATTAGTTGAGGATGAAAAAGGTTTACTTGTTAAAGCATCACATCATCACAGCATCGATAAGGGAGATATTTTAGAAGAAGATAAGGGTATTTATGGAATGACATATAAAAATAAAGAATCATATATTATCAACGATATAGATAACCACTCAAAAGCAATGCCAAAAAGTCCAAATTTCAATTCAGTAATAAGCGTTCCCATTGGAGATTACGGAGTATTTCAGGTCATATCTAAAGAAGTAGATTATTTTAATGAACATGATTTAGAGATGGCTAAAATTCTAGTTAAACATATAGAAGAAGCCGTTAAAAGGATAGATTATGAAGAAGAATTGAGAAAGAGTAGAGAAAAATATAGGCTTATCACAGAGAATTCTAACGATATGATATCATTGTTTAATTTTGACTTAGAACCGATCTTTGTAAATGAAGCTCACGAAAGAATTTTAGGATATGATAAAGAATATTTAAAATACAAAAAAGTAACAAACTTTGTACATCCCGATTTTAAAGATAATGTAGAAGATAGTTTAAATGAGATAATTGAGAATGAATCTGAAAAAACCATCGAAACAAAATTTAGATGTAAAGATGGTGATTATATATGGATCGAAAGTAATATTGGCATTTTATCAGACTCGGATAAAACAAAAAAATTAGTTATTGTCTCTAGGGATATAACAGAGAGAAAAAAAGCAGAACAGAAACTTAAGGAGACGGAAAAGTTATACAAAAGCATATTCGAAAACACAGGGAATCCGATGATCATTGTTGAAGATGATAAAACAATTTCTCTAGTAAACCAAGAATTTACTGAGTTGACGGGGTACAGTAAAGAAGAAGTGGAAAATAAAACTGAACTTAGTGATTTTATAATTGAAGAAGATTTTGAAAGAATTAAGGATTATCATGAAAAGAGAAGGGATGAGCCAGATCCAGTTCCAAATGAATATGCTTTTAAGATCATTAACAAATTCGGTCATCCGTTGGATGTTTTCTGTAAAGTAGGTCTTATACCAAATTCTAGTAAAAGAGTGACATCGATAATGAATATAAGTAAATATAAGAAAACTATGGAAGAACTGAGAAAAAGTCAGGAAACTTTCAGAGTGATGTTTGAAAATATGAGTTATGGTATGCTTTTAATTAATCCTGATTTTGAAATTATAGAAGTAAATCCAAAGCTTAGAAATATTTTAGGATATAAGGAAGGGGAATTGAACAACAAGAATTTACATGAAATTATAGATTCTAAAAATGATGATAAATTAAAAGAAATAAAAGAAGAATTACTAAGAAAGGAATCTGATACTAAAAAATTAGAAATTAAAGTGATCAATAAAAAAGGAGAAAAAATCGACTTCATATTGAATATGAGTGTGGTATTTGATACGGACGATGAACCGCTCTATTTCCTATGTGACCTAAAAAAAGCGGATTAAAACCATTTTACAAGCAAAATATTTATTAATTAAATCATGTAATACCTCTCCCGATACGTGAGATAATCAGAATCCCTCAAAATTTGATTCTGTACATATCGTTCAAACTGCGGGTGTAGTGTAGACTGGTATCACCTAGCCTTGCCAAGGCTAAAACCTGGGTTCAAATCCCGGTACCCGCATTTCTTTTACTTATTATTAAAAAAAGATTAAATGTGTTATTGTGATAAGTTTTTTCAATTTAGACTATCCTATTTTCCTTCTTGTTTTTCAAATATTTATCAATATTCTCTACAGTCACGTCTAGTCTTCGTTTTAACGCTTCTTCTGTGTAATATCCTATATGTGGGGCATAGATCACTTTATCACTCTTTAAAACATCTTCTGGAAGGTCTTCATGAGGTATATCTATACCAAATCTGATTTTACCTACTCTAACACTTTCAATAAATGCATCTTTATCGATAACTCCTGCCCTTGCTGTATTTATCAAGACAGAATCATCTTTCATTTCAGAAAGCTCTTTTTTTCCAATAATACCCTTTGTTTCATCTGTAAGAGGTAAGTTCAACGAAACTATATCGCTCTCATTAAAAACATCATCCATGTTTTTATAATCCACAAAGTCTGTTATATCTGAATTCTCACTACGTGAAAAAGCTATCACATCCATACCAAATAGATTTCCCAGTTTTGCAACCTTACCACCGATATTACCAGTACCAATAACTCCCAGCGTTTTTCCTTTCAATTCATTTCCTTTTATTCTTTCTCTGACAATTTCTCTTTCCCCGCGTACGATCTCATCTCCATTGCTGAGATATCTTAAATGATTGATAGCAAAACCAAAAACCAATTCTGCTACCGAAGTAGTGGCATATTCAGGTACATTTACAACAGCTATGTCATTTCTTTCAGCATATCCGATATCGATATGATCATATCCAGTAAATGATACTGCTATCAGCTTTAGCTCATCAAGTTGTCTCATTATTTCTGAATCGATCTGTTCATCGACTAAAACTATAATATCAGATCCTTCACATCTGTTTATCTTTTCTTCCTTATTCTCTGGTTTATCTTCATAATATTCTATTTCCGCATCGATTTTTTTGAATTTACTTAATACAGTTTCTTTATCTAATTGTAATGGTTCTATGATACTGATTTTCATGATATCATTAAAGAGTAGGATATTAGACTAATTAATCTTATCAATAGACTACAATGTTCTACCGCAATATTTTTACATAAAACCATTCTTTATCCATCTATGACCCGAAAATTAAAGGACTATCTACCAGACAGAGAAAATATGGATATCGGAGATTCAGTATTTCTAGATCCTACAGTAAGGATGATTGGTGACGTAACAATTAGAGAAAAAGCTAACATATTAACAGGTTCAATAATAGAAGCAGATAAATCAGAAATCGAAATAGGAAAGGAATCCGTGATAATGGACGGAACTTCCATCAAATCTACAGAAAAACATGAATTATCTATCGGTGACCAATCATTGATCGGTTCAGGATCTAGATTAGAAGGGTGTAAAATTGGTGAAAACAGCTTAGTAGGTATCGACGCTGTAGTAATGGAGGGTGCAGAAATAGGAGATAATTCTATAGTAGGGACCAATGCGATAGTTAAAGAAGGTACTAAAGTTCCTGATAACACTCTGGTCATGGGTCAGCCTGCTGAAGAAATCAGAGATGTTTCAGAAGAAGAACTCGATAAGATCAAAGATATTAGATCACATGTCAATTGGAAATCAGAAGAATACAAAAATATGATTGAAAGGGGAGAAAAATTCGATGCATTCGAATCTCCTAAGACACCTGATGAAATAATGGATGAAGAAATCAATTTAGATGATATCGAAGAAAGAGACGATATCGATGAACTAAGAAAAGAACTAGAGGGTTTACTGAAAGATAAGGTAAATAAATAAGAAGAATGGTGGGGCCACCGAAATTTGAATTCGGGTGTCGGACTCCCAAAGCCCGAAGGATCGACCAAGCTACCCCATGGCCCCGCGTGTGATATCTATCCACAAATAGTAATGCAATATATATTTTCTGCTTTTCTTTTAGGAAATAATTTGTTATAACAAAGAGAAAATCTTTATTATCACTTCTATATTGACTACAAGTGGAGATACTTTGAATAGAGAAGATATCAACGTGGCGGTTCTGAGGATCGAAGGTACTAACTGTGAAGAGGAGTCCTATCTTGCTTTCTCTAGATTGGGAGCAAATGCTGAAAAGGTTCACATAAAACAATTATTGGGACAAGATGTAACCGAAAAAGAAGAAAGAAACCTTGAAGACTTCCATATTTTGATGATCCCCGGAGGTTTCTCTGCAGGAGACTATATTAGAGCAGGTGCTATATTTGGAGCGAGGTTAAAAAGTGCACTTGAGGAAGATATAAAAGAATTTGTTGAGTCAGGTAAACCTGTTTTAGGGGTCTGTAATGGTTTTCAAGTTCTAGTTGAATTAGGTCTTTTACCAGCCATCGACGAAGTGATGAGTGATGTACCAAGGGCAGCTTTAGAAACCAACGACAGCAACAGATTTGAATGTAGACCATCACTACTCAAATTAGAAAACAATTCTTCTTGTGTATTCACTAAAGGTTATGATAAGGATGAAGTAGTTTTGTACCCGTCTGCACATGCAGAAGGTAAATTTGTTTTAGAAAACGATGATGATCTAGATAGATTAAAAAAGAATGACCAGATAGTCTTTAGATACACTTCTCCAGAAGGAGAACAAGTTGATTATCCATGGAATCCAAACGGTTCTATAGAAGATATTGCAGGGATATGTAATCCAAAAGGAAATGTATTAGGACTCATGCCACATCCGGAAAGAGTTTTCTTTAACCATACTAATCCAGATTGGACAAGAAGAGGATTAGAAAACAGTAGAGGCGATGGTAGACTAATATTTGAAAGTGCTCTAACATACGTTGAAGATAACTTCTAGTTCACATCTTAACGTATCTATTTAATCTATGAATATTATCAACTTTACCGATCACTATCAGTTTGTAATTTGGTTTTATAACCATATCACTGCTTGGATTAGGTATAAATTTGTCATCTTTCCTGATACCTATTACAGTAGAGCCAGTTTTTTCACGGATCTTAGAATTCTTTAATTTTCTTCCTACTAGATTAGAATCAGAAGGAACTTTTATATGAGTTATTTCAATATCTTGAGCAAGAGTTATTTTATCTAAGAATTCAGCGATATATGGGTCCAATGCATATTTTACGATATATTTTCCACCTATAACTGTCTCAGGCACTACATAATCTGCTCCAGCGCGGTACAATTTACCTATATTTTCTCTTCTATCAGCTATACTCATTATCTCAAGATCAGAATTTATTCCTTTAGCTTCGAGTATTATAAAAGCATTAGTCACATCACTTTCTGTAGCTGCTATCAGTTTATCAGCATCCATGATCCCTGCACTTATCAAAGTTCTTTTCTCTGTAGGGTCACCTGTTACAGATGGAGCTGGAGTTGTAGATAATCTACTTTCATCTTCATCTATGATAGTGGTCCTGCAGTGTGACTCTGCCAATCTTTTAAGGATACTTTTACCAACGCTTCCAAAACCACAAAGTATCACATTCATCCTGCCAGCTCCTTAAATTTCTTTAAATCCTTGCTTTCTCCTAAGGCTAATATTATTTCACCAGGTTTCATCTTTTGTGATGGTGAAATACCAACTTCGAGTTCACCTTTTTTCCATATTCCAACTATAGCAACTCCTGTTTTAGAACCGATATCAGCGTTCCTGATAGTCTTATTAGCTAGATCTGAATCCTTGCTCATCTTGACCTGTTCTATTTTCAATCCCGCTAAAAGCTCTTCATCTTCTTTTTCAATACCTACAATCGATTCATTTATTGCTTTTCCACCTATCATAGCACCGGTTATTGATTTCGGAGAAACTATATGATTAGCACCAGCTCTTTGAAGGATCGCGTCGTGATGTGACTCTTCGACACTGCTTACTATCCTTATCTTTGGATTAACCTTTTTAGCTGTCAAGCAGATAAAGGCGTTTGTAGCGTCATCTGAAACTGCTATTAGAGATAAGGCAGAATTGATCTTCGCTTTCTTTAATGTCTTAGTCTTGGTTGGGTCACCTTTTATATAGGGAATTTTTTTCTTATGTAATTTCTTACCTTCTTCATCGGAGCTAGTGATGACTACAAAATCAACATTATGTGATTTCAGATTTCTTATAACTTCTTTGCCGATCTCTGAATAACCACAAACGATTACATGTTTTTTATCTGGAAGAGGTTCACTTTTAGTCTTAAGGGCTTTTTTCATCGTTTCTTCTATCCAAGGACCGATAGCGATCTGGAGACCTATGAATAAAGTGACAACTCCCGATAGAACCATCAACATGGTTAAAATTTTACCATTAACACTTGTAAATTCAACATTACCTGGATATGCACCAAGAGTTGTAAGTGTAGCTAATGTCCAATAAAAAGCGTCAACTAAAGTAGGATTTGCTCCTTCTGCAGTTTTAACTGCAATGTATCCTATATTGCCTGCTAATATAACACCTATTATCCCAAGAATAAGTAGAGCAAATCTATTTTTTAGAGTGTATTTTCCCATCTGTGGTCAACCTCAAAAACTTAACAGATTATAAATTGTTTTTGGAATTTATGGCATTTCGATTATAACTCTCACTCGAGTTCCATCTTCCAGACCAAGTTTATCTCTCAATTTATGTTCAGAGATTATCTCTGCTACATCTTTATACCTGCTTTTTTCAGGTATTATCAAATAGCAATTCGTACTATTGATAGTACAGCTAAAACATTTTACAGGGCCAAATTCTTTATCGTCTTTTTTAAACCCATCTATCATAATCGCTTGTTTTTCTTTTAACTTGTCAAATTTATCAATATACTTTTCATCGATTTTAACATTGAGTGTTCCTTTAAAAGGCTCTATACTAAATTTATTTTTCAACTGTTCTCTATACCCTTCAAGTGAAAGAAAAAATTTTCCTTCTCCTACTCCTGAGACCACTTTACCTTCTAATATAATTTCATCATTATCCACGTTATCAGAACCTATATATATTTTCTCTCCAATTAACTGTAAATGTGACTTAGATCTAAGAAATGCAACTGAGAAATCCCTCTTTAAAGCCCTCCTTTTTAATTCTTTATCATTTGTTACTATAATACCGTCCAATTTTTCAGCAGCTTCGAGTACCCCATCATCTCCATTTTTATAAACCTCTATCTCGTCGTATTTTTCACTCAATGATAGGGCGTCTTTTCTTCCTAGACCCAATAACTCTGACCTAACAGATGATGGTACGTAAATATCATGATTACCAAATAACCTTTCCAGCTCAGAGTCTAGATTCAACCCGAACTGGAAAGGCATTATCAATGCATTGGCATCCAATACTACTGAGATCATGCTCTACAGGTAACCGTTATCATCTAGATAGTCTAATACTTTTTGGACACTCTCTTCAACTGTTTCCTCATGTGTGTTTAATTTTATCTCGGGATCCTCTGGCTCTTCATAAGGGTCTGATATACCTGTGAAGTTATCGATTTCACCATTTCTAGCCTTTTCATACAATCCTTTTACGTCCCTTTCTTCACAAACCTCTACTGGACAATGGACATGAACTTCAATGAAGTTTGTTACCATATTCCTAGTCTTGTTTCTTCGTTCTCTGTATGGAGAAATGAATGAAGCTAAAACACTAACACCATTCCTTGAGAGTAATTCTGCAACAAAACTTACTCTCTCTATGTTTGTATCTCTATCTTCTTTAGTAAATCCTAGATCACTTGTCAAATGCTGTCTAACTATATCTCCGTCCAGTCTCTCTACCAGGTGACTGTAATTCTCCTCTAAAGCGATTGCAACTTCATCCGCTACCTTTGATTTACCAGCACCTGATAGTCCAGTAAACCAAAGAGTAAATCCTTCTTCTACGTTCTGCTTTTCCCATTTGTCTTCATGAACTATTATGTGTTTTTTACCCATATTTTTACCTCACTTTTAGTCTAATTATTCAACATTTCAAGTACTTCATCTAAAGTCTCATCTTTATCTTCTTTAGGTATCACCATACCGATCACATCGCTTTTTCCACCGGCTGAATAGCCTTTACCTTTAAGATGATTGATAATATTTTCAGAATCAGGTATAGGACCTCTGATATAGATCTGACAATCGTTTTCCATATATTCACAGTTGGAAACGATGACTATTCTATCTTCGTTAGCCCAGGCTATCCTTCTAGTTACGGTAGATATTATGTTGTATGGTGATTCCATCTCTAAAAAGTCTATATTTCCAGAAAGGTTTTCTTTTTCTCTATCTACTTCCTTTTCGATAGCTTCGTTCAACTTATCATAATTGTTTTTTAACTCGCTCTTTCCTAAGATATCTTCAGGACTCTTTGCTTTTTCAAGATATCTAGCGTAGTCACTAACTGACTCTCTATCACCTATTTTGTAATTGGTATCAAGATAATATGCACATTTCAGCAAAGAATCGAAATCAGAATTCAATTCTTCTAGAGTTTCTTCTATCGTCGGATAATTAATTTCATTATCCTTTAATTTCTCTTCCCTGTCACCAAAAGCTCCAAGAATTGATAATAAACTTGGTTCATTATCCAAGTATTCATTGACTACCCATGAAGCACTAGGATATTTTTTAGGAGATTCACCGTCTATTATTGGATTATGATGAAGTTTTACTTCATGACGGTCCTGAAGATGATGATCAAATATGTATACATCTCCAAATCCTTTTAAAAAGGATATAGAATCTTTAGGAAGAGCCATGTCAACTACTATTGTGTAATCTGGATCGATATTCCGAATCTTTTTTCTATCTTTTTCATCTAGTAAATAATTCCCTATTGTAGGGGTGAAAAGATTAAAGGTTTTAGAGGTCTCCCTTAGTAAGAGAGCAGTTGCTGATATACCATCGGTATCCCAATGATGAAGGATCATTCCCTCATCATCGCGATTCAAGAATTCTTTCATCAATTTCCCGCCTACTCAACAAATTTATTATCTATTTCAGCTACGGTTTCAGCAACTTCTTTTCTCATCATGTGCTCAGGAGGTGTTTTTCCTTCCTTGAACATCCTTCGCATCTTTGTTCCACTGAAGTTTTCTCTGTATTTATCATCATGTGGACAGATGAAACCATCAACAGCCCCACCGCATTTTTCACAATAGGTAAATGATTTAAAGAATACTGGAGTGATACCTAAATCAGGGAACTCATCGAAGAATTCTTGGGCTTCATATGGTCCGTAATAATCACCAACACCTGCATGATCTCTTCCAACGATAAAGTGTGAACATCCGAAGTTCTTCCTCATGATCGCATGGAATATAGCTTCCTTAGGACCAGCATATCTCATCTCTGCTTCAAGTATAGACATGACTGCTCTATCTCTAAGATAATAGTTGTCCATCAAAGTGTCATAAGCTTCCAAGATTACTTCATCCCTGTAATCACCCGATTTCTTACCTCCGATTATTGGATTAACGAATATACCATCAACGAAAGTTAGGGCGGTCTTCTGAACATACTCATGTCCAAGATGAGGAACATTTCTAGTCTGGAAACCTACTGTTGTTCTCCAACCTTTTTCTTTAAACAAAATTCTAGTTTCCATGGGTTTAAGGTTATATTCTTCGAACGGATTATCAGGTTCTTTAATTTGTACAATTTCGCCTCCTAAGAGATTATCATTCATATTTCTTACTTTTTGTACACCAGGATGTTCATCATCAGTGGTACCGTAAACGTTTTCACACATCTTTTCATCGTCATAATGATAGATCTCTTCGAGGTCCATCATCGCGAATCTTTCACCTTTTTCACTCTTAAGTATTATCTCTTCACCTTTTTCGAAGTTTTCTAACTGCTCATCTGTTACATCTAAAACAATTGGTATTGTCCAAGGAGTATCATCAGACAGTCTACAATGATCTAATACGTTTTCAAAGTCATTTTGACCCATAAATCCTTCTAAAGGGCTGTAAACACCGTTTGCTATATTCTGAACATCTTTTCTTAATCCACTGTCTAAACTTAATGTAGGCATCTCTTTGGATTCTTCAAGAATCCTTTCTTGTCTTTTACCTGAAAGCGTTCTATTAACTAATCGACCACCATGTGGTTTCGGCATGTATATTCACCAAATATAAGGTTATATTTAATCCAGATATCCAAGTGCTCTTAATCTTTCTTTTACCTTTTCTTCGTCTTCTTCTGAGAAACTTTCTTTTTGTTCCTCTTCTTCCTCTATGCTGGATATCACTTGTCTCAAAACGTAAGTCACATAACTTGAAATGGAATTGAATCCAGTTCCTTCCATTCTCTTCTTTACTTTCTTAGCTAGCGGTTTTGGTATCGAAACTGTCGTATACTTTTTATCTGCCATGTTTATCACGCATTTTTATTATATGAAAAGCATCATTGCTTTCCATGATATTTAACTATATTTAATTACAATACATTATCATTTAGTATTTAAAGCTTTTCAAACTGTTAATCATAATTGATAACATATCTATTCATTTTTCCAGCTAAAGTAAATTACTAAATATCTTTATTGCAATACAGGTTTGATTTCAAATCCTGAAAATATTCGGGTGAAAATGATGGATAAAGAAGACATATTAGAAATAGTTGAAAATAAAGGAGTTAAATTTGTTGAGATGCAGTTTATGGATATACTTGGTAAAGTCAAAACTGTATCAGTCCCAGCTGCTCATCTAGATAGGGCCATGGAAGAAGGAGTACTATTTGACGGATCATCTATAGTTGGATATGCTACTATTGAAGAATCAGATTTAAGAGCTTATCCTGACCTCGACACATTTCTGATATTCCCTTGGATAGATGATAAAATAAAAACTGGACGGATGATATGCGATATTTATTATTCAGACGGTGAAAGATTTGAAGGAGATCCTAGATATATTTTAGAAAAACAACTCAATATAGCCGAATCTATGGGCTACCAATTCAACGTGGGGCCAGAATTTGAATTCTTTCTTTTTAAGACGGATCAAAATGGAAAACCTACCTTGATCCCTGACGATGAAGGAGGCTATTTTGACCTATTAGCTTTAGATAGAGCTGATAAAGTTAGAAAAGAATGTAATCTTTATTTTGAAGAAATGGGGTTCAGTGCAGAGACTTCACATCATGAAGTAGCCAATGGACAGCATGAAATAGATCTTAGATATGGTGATGCTTTATCCATAGCAGACCAAGTAATGACTCTAAAACATGGTATAAAAACAGTTGCTAAATTTAATGATCTACATGCTACTTTCATGCCAAAACCAATATCTGGTGTAAATGGAACTGGTATGCACATCCATCAAAGCTTGCTGAGTAAAGATGGTAATAACTATTTTTATGATGAAGAATCAGAAGATGGTTTGAGTGATATATGTAAATATTACATCGGAGGGGTACTAAGATATGCAGAAGACATGTGTGGTATTTTAGCATCTTGGGTAAATTCCTATAAACGACTAGTTCCTGGCTACGAGGCACCTGTTTACGTATCCTGGGCTCATCTGAACCGAAGCGTCTTAGCTAGAGTTCCAGCAGGTAGGAAAAAAGCAACAAGGATCGAGGTGAGAAATCCAGATCCAGCAGGAAATCCTTACTTACAGTTTGCAGTTCTATTAGGAGCTGGATTGAAAGGTATAGAAAATGAAATCGAACCACCAGAACCTGTTGAAGAGGATATTTTCGCCCTAGATGATGAGGAAAGAAAAGCAAAGAATATCAGATCACTTCCTTCAAATCTTGGACATTCTATCTCAATAATGAAAGATAGCCAATTCATTAAAGATATTTTAGGTGAACATACATTAAAGCATTTTTATCACAAAAAGAAGGAAGAATGGGATGAATACAGACAGGAAGTTTCAGATTGGGAAATTAAGAAATACCTGTCTACATTGTGATACTTACGATCATGGTAAGAAAAATTCATCCACAACCCTTATGGAATCAAAAGGCACTTCAAATAGGAGACACTCTGGTTATAGCAGATCTTCATATAGGATATGAAAGAGAATTAGAAAAAAAGGGTGTTAATTTACCTAGTCAGACAGAAAAGATGGTCGAAAATATAATTAAAAAACTGAAAGATCACGATTTCGATAAATTGATCATAGTAGGTGATTTAAAACATAATATACCACAATCTACATGGCAGGAGTATAAGGAGATACCTGAAGCAATGGATGAATGGCTAAAAGTAGTAGATGAAATCCATGTTTTAAAGGGGAACCACGATGGAAACATCAGTAAATATTTGCCTTCTGAAGTTTTTATACACCCTTCAAGTGGATCGGTTATAGATGATGTCGGTTATTTTCATGGTCATGCCAACCCCTCAATTGAAGTAATAGAAACAGGGTTAGTCGTGATGGCTCACAATCATCCTACGGTAAGCCTTATAGACTCTTTAGATAATAAACAAAAAGAGCAATGCTGGGTCAGATTTAACTATCAAGCACAAGACTTCAAAGGTAAAGGAATAATCATACCTCATTACAACCCACTTTTAGGAGGCGTTAGTATAAATGAAAATGATTATCTCGGTCCATTTTTAAAAAATGAGAAGATATCTAACGAAAAGGTATACCTTCTAGATGGTACCTATATAGGAAAAAAGAAGGATTTAAAACTGAATAATTTCCAGAATCATTTTTCAAAGTAATTATTCTCTCTATTCATATTTATTGGTATACCCAAGCATATTTTTGAAGTCATCAGTCCTAAACTTTTTGCTGCTATTCCTGCTCTTATCATAAGTTTAGAATCAACATTATGTATATCAGCTGTGTTTAAAGCATACCCTAAAGACAATCCAAGGTCAATTATTTTAAAAGTACAGTTAGGTCCCTCGAATAATCCTTCAGTAGTGTCAGCATCTTCCATATCTTTACAAGACTCAAAACCACATGCTTTACAGTCTAGATTTAAAGTTTCGTGTTGATTTAAACCGATGAACATCAAAGATTCACATTTCTCAATTAATTCACCTTTTTCACTGTAGGATTCGTCATCTAATTTATCAGCCAACTGAAACATTTCTTCAGCTATCATTTCCTTCTCTGCTTCATCTACTAGAACGATTTCTAAATCATTCCCAGATGCTTTTGGAGATGAATTTGCAGATATCTCCATGAGTTTAGCTACAATTTCTATATCTTTTTTCAATTTTCCCACCTCTATGATATAATCTATTATAATATTAAATTATCTCCTCATATATTGAAATTTTCATCTATTGTAGTTACAAAAGATAACCCACTTCCGATTATCCCAATAAGTCCAGCTAATGTCCCTACAACCCCTCCAAGCGCAATAAGAACAATCGAACATATACCACATATAACACTCCATTTTCTTTTTTCATCCCTCAGTTTAGTATAAGATGATAGTATTCCAAATCCAAAGAATAGATTTACAACAAAATGAAGGGCAAGCATCATATGTATTTGAACTATCAGCTGTAAAAGAAAATTAAAAAAACCTAGACCTATCGCAATATAACCACTCAATACTATAAGAATTGAATATAAGGGCATATCATCAATATCATTGATAGATTTTGGTACATTCTTAATTACCCTATCCAATATATTCTCAGCCATCAACATATAAAATCAATAGATGTATAAATTGTTTATCTTTCTAATTAAAATTTAATTATGATAACTGATTATGGGAAGATATGAGATTAATAGTATCTTCAAAAGAAGATGATGCAAGCCAAAATATACTAGATCATCTCTTAGATAATGATTGGAAGAAAGTTGATGACTGGAAAGATAATCCCGTCTATAAAAAAGACGACGATTATATCGCTACTGTAAACAGACATCATATATATGTTGATGATATCGACAGGAAAATCGAAAATCTATTAGATATAAAAATAAACGAAGTAGTTTTCATATCAAAACATTCATCTGAAGCAGGAATACATTCTTTGACAGTTCATCCTATAGGAAATGTAGGAGAAGCAAAGTTTGGTGGTAAAGAAAATAAGCTAGTACCTTCTGCTCCTAAACAGATGACTGCTGCACTTAGAACTCTCTGGAAAGAGACTAGAGATCAAGATTTAGAAAATGAATATGACGTATCTTTTGAAGCTACACATCACGGGCCATATCTGGAAACTCCTACGTATTATATAGAGATAGGTAGTGATAAAAAATCTTGGAACGATGAAAGAGCTGGTCAGGTCATCGCAGATACGGTCATGAAAGTTGAAGAAAATTATAGAGATGATGACGTCATCGTATGTATCGGTGGAGGGCATTACGCTCCTAGATATACTGACCTTGCTAGATCAAAAGCTGTTTCAGTTGGACATATGATCCCTGGATGGGGCATGAAATACCTGACGAAAGATAGTTTTGATGAGATGATAGAAAAAACACCTGATGTGAAATATGTTTATTTTGATAGAAGCAGTACTTCAGGTAAAGAAAGAAAAAGAGTAAAAGAGTGGGCTAAAGAAAAAGATTTATCCATAGTAAGGTCTGATGATCTAGATGACCTTTAAGGTCACTTCTTTTCCCATTTTTGTAATTCCATAACAACAGAGAGTGTCCTACCTTCTTTTATTTCTTCCCTGATCCTGTTTTCTTTTTCCATAACATCTAATGACCTATTTGCAATTTGAAGTGCTTCTTTTTGTGGCACGACCATCACTCCACTATCATCTGCGATGATCCAATCGCCTGTTTTCACCTGACGTCCACCGCAGACTATATCATCTTTTAACCCACCATAGCCTTTTGGTTCTCCGGCATTTGAAGCTCTGTATTTAGCAAATACTGGGAATCCTAAGTCCCGGATGTCTCCAACATCTCTTACAGCACCATCGATAACTACACCTTTGACTCCCTTCTGTTTACAGGACCATGATGCCAGCTCGCCCCAAACAGCTGTTTCACCGCCATCAGCATCGATAACCAATATATCGCCTTCATTTGATTCCTGTATTGCCTCAACTGGCTTCGCCCAATCGCCATCTACAGTCTTGACGGTAAAAGCACGTCCGATTATCTTCTTTCCTTCCACAGTTATAGGAGTGATGTCTTTCATACAAGGTTTCCTATGCATTGCGTCTGAGATGTTCGGTGTCGAGACTTTTTCAAAGGCCTCTTCTATATCTGCAGGACCGACCTTCTTTGATACCTCAGATTTTATCGAGATACCTTCCTTAATAGATTCCTTAATATCCCTAGCTGCTTTTTCTACATCTTTAGCCTTTATGATAGCCCCTCCGACGATTATTATTTCTGCACCGTTCTCAACGATTTCTGGAGCTGTTTCAGAATTTAATCCACCAGCAGCTGCCACTGGTACGGTACTAACCTCAGATACTTTTTTGACTAATTCCCTCGGATCCTCTCCTTTCATCTGTGCATCGATCCCAATATGTACACCTACATAATCGACCCCTAATTCACAGACCTCTTTAGTCCTTTGAACCTGATCTTCGACTCTTATAAGATCCGCTATTATCTCAGCATCGTAATTTCGTGCTGCTCTGACAGCTTCTTTTAAAGTTTCATCATCTGCAGCACCTAAAATACCTATTATATCTGCTCCCGCCTTAGCAGCCATCTCAACTTCAACACCACCTACATCCATTGTTTTCATATCTGCTATGATAGTTTTATCCGGGAATTCTTCTCTTAATTCTCTTATAATCTCCATGCCTTCTGATTTTATTAGAGGTGTACCTGCTTCTATCCAATCAACACCACCTTTAACCGCTTCTTTAGCAATCCGTAATGCTCTTTCTTTATTCAATAGATCTAAAGCAACTTGAAGCTTAATTGATTCCCCTTTCATTTTTTTCCACCTATTTTTGATCAAATTAAGAATATACTATCAAATTAAAAACTTTAGGTAAAATCCACATCAAACTTGTAATCTCACTTTATTTTTTTAATTTAGAATTCCCACAAAGATTTTATTAATAACTAATTATTTGAAATAAATCGATGTTCAATATTAAAACAAACGAATTAATTTTAATGTACTTACAAGGATATGATAAATCAGAAGAAGTATCTTATTATATCACTAAAAATGGAATTATTGATGGACTAAATATTGATGGACTAAATACCCAAGAAAATGAGATTGATACATGTCTTAATAATTTGAGTGACAAGGGATTAATTGAAGAAGACATTATGACTGTTTCAGGTCATAGTAATAAAAAAAATGTATATTTCTTAACTAAAAAAGGAATATCTAAAGAAAAAAATATTTGGAATCGTATTAAAGATCAAGAAGTTTTGTTAAAAACAAAGGAAAGCAATTTTAAAATTAAACTTAATAAATTAGATAAATATATCGGTGGTAGGAATCCAATAATAGAAGGTATAAAAAGATTAGAAGATGGTGGAAAAATAGATATGACAAATATAAGCAAACCTATAGATTTTTTTGTTGGCAGAAAAAAGGAACTTAATTATTTAAAAAAACAATTAAAAAAAGTAAAAGACGATGGGGTAGAATTTATCCTAATAGAAGGTGAAGCAGGAATAGGAAAGACTTCACTTGTATCAAAATTAAAGCCGTTTGCTGAAGAACTAGGATTTGAATTTCTTTCTGGAATATGTCAAAGTGAGATATCTGATCCATATCTCCCGTTTAAAGAAGCGTTTGATAAATATATTGAAAATGAAAAACATTCTGACAATGTTTCAAATATGGCATTTATTGGTATTGGTGAAAAAAAGAAAACAGAAGATAAGAGTATTTTTGATGCCAATAAAAAGCAAACCTTCTATGACACTACTCGATTCATAAAAAATCTATCTAAAGAAAACCCTTTACTTATTTTTCTTGATGATCTACAGTGGGTTGACAGGGCAACTTTGGATATACTTGTTTATATGCTCAGCAAATTAGAAGATTTTCCGATACTTTTCATAGGAACTTACAGACCTGAAGACGTGTCGAGTAAACATCATCTAAGGGATATGAAACACAGACTCACAAGAGAAAATCGGATTAAAAATATCGATCTAAATCCTCTTGATCTACAAAATACAAAAGATACTGTTAAATCACTCTTGAATGAGGATAAGATTCCAGACCAATTTATCGAACTGGTCCATGAAAAAACCGAAGGAAATCCTCTTTTCATAAAGGAAAGTATCAAACAAATGGTGGATGACGGAATTATAGATACGGATAAAAATAAATATCCAAAAAAAGAAGAAAATATAGTGACTTCCGAGCTGGTTCATAATGTAATAGAAAGAAGATTAAAAAGGTTTGATGATGAAACCAAAAAAATAATGGAAATAGGAAGCATTATTGGTGGATCTATACCTTATGACCTTCTTCTTGAAACTTCTAAAATGGATGAAATAGAACTACTAGATCATGTAGATCTATTGATAGAAGAACAGTTTTGGGAAGAAGATCCAGAAGATGAATTATTTTATTTTTCACACAACCTGATAGAAAAGACTGTATATAAACAGATAAGAGATATGAAGAAAAAATTAATACATAAAAAGATTGCAGATAATATTAAAAATATTTATAGTCATGAAATCGAGAAATGGTATCCAAACCTAGCCCGACATTATGAAGGTGGAAAAGATTATTCTAATGCTTTGGATTATTATCTGAAAGCTGGTGAAAAGGCTGAAGAAGTTTACGCCAATGAAGATGCCATTGAAATGTATGAAAAAGCATTAGATTTATCCAAAAAAACTAAAGGAAAAGAGATAGACAGGATCAATATTCTAGAAAATCTATCTAGGGCATATTCTCTATTGGGTAAGTATAAAAAATC
The DNA here is from genome assembly GCA_964516805.1 of uncultured Thermoplasmata archaeon. GTDB lineage: Archaea > Thermoplasmatota > Thermoplasmata > Halarchaeoplasmatales > Halarchaeoplasmataceae > CAYSTL01. The sequence goes on along the minus strand of CAZEXI010000009.1, from coordinate 254 downwards.
TCGCGAATATTTAAATGATGTGATGGATATAGACCATATTGATAAAGATAAAAAGGCTAAATTATACAGTAAAATAGGTAATATATTTACCAAAGAAGGAGAATATGATAAAGGCCTTCAAAAGGTAGAAAAAGGACTAGAACTTATAGATAATGATACAAAATCTAAAGCAGATCTACTGAGTATGAAAGGTTGGATATCTATAAGACATTCAGAATATGAGCAAGCTAAAGATATTTTTAAAGAAGAAATGC
>CAZEXI010000008.1:0-58209 GCA_964516805.1 uncultured Thermoplasmata archaeon | reverse complement strand
TTTTAATGGGAAGAAAAGAGAAAAATATTCAGAAAGCACAGAAACTTATGGACAAGCCGCTTCAGATCAGAAATATCGGTACAGCCGCGCATATTGATCACGGGAAAACCACTCTAAGTGACAACCTGATAGCCGGCGCTGGTATGATGTCAGAAGAGTTGGCTGGTAAACAATTAATGCTAGATTTCGATGAGCAGGAACAAGAGAGAGGTATTACGATTAATTCTGCAAACGTTTCCATGGTTCATAAGTATGATGATCAAGAATACTTGATTAATCTTGTTGACACACCTGGCCACGTTGACTTTGGTGGCGACGTAACAAGAGCCATGAGGGCTGTCGATGGTGTGATTATTGTTGTTTGCGCTGTTGAAGGTGTAATGCCTCAGACTGAAACTGTAATTCGTCAGGCCCTGAAAGAAAAAGTTAAGCCAATTTTGTTCATCAATAAAGTTGATCGTTTGATTAAAGAATTAAATGTATCACCTGAAGAGATGCAACAGAGATTCCACAAAATAATCAGAAACGTTGACACTCTTATCAAAAATAACGTTCCTGAAGAATTTTCTGATGAATGGAGATTGAACGTGGAAGATGGTTCAGTGGCCTTTGGTTCTGCTCTCAATAATTGGGCTATTTCAGTTCCTTACATGGAAAGAAATAATATCTCATTCAAAGATATCTATGAACATATAGAAGCTGGTAAAGAAAAAGAAAGAGAATTGATCAAAAAAGCTCCACTTCACGAGGTATTGTTAAATCAGGTTATCCGACACATGCCTAATCCTATTGATGCTCAGAAATATAGGATACCACATATATGGAGAGGAGATGATGATTCTGAATTAGGCCAGGCAATGATCAATTGTTCTCCAGACGGGCCAACATCTCTGATGGTAACTAAGATAATAATGGATCCACATGCTGGAGAAATATCAGTTGGTAGATTGTTCAGTGGAAAAGTTAAAGATGGTATGGAGCTGCATGTTGATGATCAACCTAGAATGAATCGTGTTCAACAGGTTTCACTGAGTGTTGGAGCCGACAGAATACCTGTAGAAGAGATAAAAGCAGGTAATGTTGTAGCGGTTGGTGGCTTGAGAGATGCTATCGCTGGTTCAACCGTCAGCTCAGTAGAAGACGCTACACCATTCGAAGAGATGAAACATTTCTCAGAAGCTGTTGTTACCAAAGCTGTAGAAGCTAAAAATACTGCTGACTTGCCAAAATTAGTTGAAGTTTTAAGATCAATTGCAAAAGCTGATCCAAGTATCAATATTAAGATCGATCAAGAGACTGGAGAACATCTTATTTCTGGTATGGGTGAGCTTCATCTTGAAGTTACTGAGCACAGAATCCAAGAAGAACACGGAGTACCGATAACATCATCAGAGCCAATAGTTGTTTACAGAGAAGCAGTCGAAGGCGAAGGTGGAACATTCATGGGAATATCACCTAACAGGCACAATAGATTCTTCTTTGATGTAGAACCATTGGAAGAAGATGTTGTTAAAGCTATCGATGAAGGAGATATTCATGTCCACGGTAAAATAGACAATAAGAATGAATTAACAAAAGAACTGCAGGAACTTGGTATGGACAAAGATGAATCTAAGAATTTCGTTGAATTCAAAGGACCAAATGTCCTTTTGGACATGACAAAAGGTATTCAATACTTACATGAAACAATGGAACTCATCGTTGATGGTTTCAACGAAGTCATCGAGGAAGGTCCACTGGCAGCAGAGCCAGTAAAAGGATTGAAAGTTAAACTCGTCAATGCTAAACTTCACGAAGACACGATACACAGGGGACCAGCACAGGTTATCCCAGCTGTTAAGAACGCCATATACGGTGCTATGTGCCAAGCAGACAGAACACTACTTGAACCGAAACAGAGAGTTTTCATAGATATACCTTCTAAACTTATGGGTAACGTCAGTGTAGAAATACAGCAAAGAAGAGGAGAAATCCTTAATATGGACCAGGAAGGAAGCAACTCCGAGATAACTGCAAAATGTCCTGTATCTGAAATGTTTGGTTTCTCCGGAGACATAAGAAGTGCTACAGGTGGTAAAGCACTTTGGTCCACAGAACACGCTGGATTCGAAAAAGTACCAAATAGCTTACAGTCAGAAATAGTTAGAGAGATCAGAGAACGTAAAGGTATGAATCCTGAACCGTTCAAAGAGTCACATTATTCTGACTAAAACTGGCAAAACTTTTTAATAACCCCTTTCTTTATTTTCTCCCATGGTAGAAACGGAATCACAATTAATCAGTAAAAAATATCTGAGTATATTTTATGCATTTTTAGCATCACTGGGAATAGCATTCTACTTTTCCTGGAACATAATGTATGGTAAATGGTTTGATGTAGGTGTATATTCAGTAACAGTCGTACTTGTTGGATTCGGTATAATAGGATTCCTACTTTATTCCATTAAAGAAGAAAAATAGTTTTCTTAATGTGTTTTACTTAGATACACTACCTTATCAGTTTCTTTACCGCAGTTTATACAATGTCCTTGATACTCTTCTCCACCATATTTAGAACCCAATATACTTCTGTCTGTAGTCTCTTCGATATCTTCACCGCAGGCTTTATCTCCACACCAACCAATTCTGTAGATCTTTTCTCCCTGAACCTCTGACATATCTTCTATATCCTCGATGTTATTTTCTAAGAACTCTTCAGCATCATGGTACATATCTGTCTCCATATTTCTGAATGTTTCTTCAACAGTTTCAATCAACTCATCTTTATCTATAGTATTTTTATCACCAGTATCTCTCCTCACAACAGTCACTTTACCATCTTCAACTTCATTGCTTCCTATATCTAGTCTTACAGGAATACCTTTCATCTCAGAATCATAGAATTTACTGCCAGGTCTTTCATCTCTTTCATCGATATCCACCTTGATCCTCTTGTTTTCCAACTGCTCTTTAAGGTCATAGCAGTATTTCATAATCTTTTCTTCGTCGCCATATACTATAGGAACGATCCTAACCTGGGTAGGTGCAACAGCTGGTGGTAAAACTAGACCATTATCATCACCGTGCATCCCTATCAATGCACCGACCAATCTTTCAGACATTCCGTAAGTTGTCTGATGTACATTTTTATGTTCCCCATCCTCATCCTCAAAAGTTATGTCGTAGGCTTCTGAAAAATTTGTCTTGTATTGATGAATACCTGCTATCTGAAGTGTCCTACCAGTTGGCATAAGTACATCTCCACCCACTGTATAATCTGCACCTGGGAACTTATCCCATTCAGTTCTCACTAATTTCAGATAAGGCATACAGAGCTTTTCAGATAGTTCATCCATTATATCCAAGTCTTCTTTTATCTGGTCTTCAGCACCCTCTTCAGTTTTATGACAGGTATGACCTTCAAAGAAATGGAATTCTCTCATCCTCATGAAAGACCTTGTCTGTTTGGTCTCATATCGAAATACGTTTACCATCTGGTATATTTTTAAAGGTAGGTCTGCATGAGAGCGTATCCAAAGATCAAAAATTGGGTACATCGCGGTCTCACTTGTAGGTCTAAGAAGTAGCGGTATATCCAATTCATTCTTACCTGCATGAGTGACCCAATAAACATCGTCTCCGAAGCCTTTTATGTGATCGGCTTCTTTTTCAAATTCTTTCTCAGGTATCAAAAGTGGGAATTTGACTTCTTGATGGTTAGTCTCTCTCATCAATCTTCTCGTTTCACGATCTATGTTCTGCATCAACTCCCAGCCATATGGGGTCCAGATGTTCATACCCTTGACTGGATATCTCTTATCGCTGAGATTAGATTTCTCTATTATTTCGTTATACCATTCGCTAAAGTTCTCGAACTTCTCTCCAGTTCTCTTTGTTTCTTTTTTACCCATCTTTAACACCTGTTTGTTCTCTTTCTCAACAATACACCTTTATTTATAATTTTAAGGGTTTCGACCTAATTTCTATCCAATCAGATGAGAATATTCGTACTTCAATCTTTTTATTTTCCTCTTTTCTTCTGAATTGAGATACCTATCTATATCTCGATATTGACCAGCATGATATGTGGGTCTATACTGCTCCATTATATTTACCATCGGTTCTTCCAGGTTATCATCTATCCATCTCAATATTGGTTTTGTACAGCATTCTATGTGACCTGGAAGTACAAGATGACGAATTATTAGATCACCTGTCTTTTCAGCTATATTATGATTTCTCTTTATTATCTCAGTATAATTATCTACTTTTGACAGTTCTTTAGCGCATTCGTCATTTCCATATTTAAAATCTGTAAGATAGACATCCATAAGTTTAGCTAATACCTTCATACCCCTTTCAGATAAATACATATTAGAATTCCAGATCTGAGGCAAAGGTTCATTCACATAGGATAAAACATCTATTATGTAGTCTAAATTTGGAGTAGGATCACCACCCACCCAATTTACATTTCTCCCACCTTTTTTATCAATGATGCGAGCTAATCTTTCCGGCTCTACAGATCTACCATCATCACTCTGACTTATATCATAATTCTGACAAAAAACACATCCAAAATTACATCTATTAAAGAAAATCGTATGTGAAGGAACCAACTGTCTTTCTTCTCCAAAATGAAGGAATTCTGAAGAGATTTTAGAATCAAGTACATTACAGTATCCCTTTAATCCTTCTTTTCTATTTACTCTACATCTTCTTTCGCACAGGATACAGTTCTCCATAATATTAGAGATGATCGCTTTTTTTAATTCCAAAGGAGGGACTTCTTTTTTTAAAATACTATCATGAATTTCCATTAATTTATCTAATGATTTATTTTCTAGATCGGTCTCTAAATCTTTATCTTTAGAAAACTTAAAGTAAGGCTCGATATCCTTCTTCAGTATATTTTGGTACCTATCTAGCATCAGGTAAAAATGGATTGTATATGTATATGATTTTTATGATTGCGGCAATCCAACAGATTTAAAAACTACTTGTAGATGAGAAGGTTGATATGAGAGAATCTGAAGATATCACGGTGATAGAAGCGGGAGATCCAGAGTCTATAAAACATGTTGAATTTTCACAGGAAGAATATATCGATCATTTCAGTGATCTAGTAGAGTTAGAAAGAGAAGAAGAGATGGAAAGACATGAGAAAGAGATGAAAAATCTGTCTGGATGGGAAAGACAGAAGAAAGGTAGAGCTGTACTAAATGCAAGAGCAAGAGATGAAGGTACTGGACTGGGAGGAAAATTCTTAATAAAATTTGTTAGAAAGGATGGATTACCAGATACTGAGATAAGCGTGGGAGATCTCATAAGAGTGAGTAAAAATCATCCTTTATCAGATGATAATCCATCCGGAACCGTTATCGAGAGGACTGGTTATTCCATAACAGCAGCTTTCGATGATAAACCACCAGGTTGGATATATGATAAGGTCCGACTCGACCTTTATGTAAACGATATAACATTTCAGAGGATGTTAGATGCAGTCAATAATACAAAGAATTTGGAAGGGAAGAAAAGAAGATTGATAAATAAGATTCTTTCTGTAGAAGAATTAGAATCTGAGCAAATGGATGATATATATTTTATGAATCAAGACCTTAACGACAGCCAAAAAGAAGCTGTTATAAGAGCCATGGAATCTAATGATATCCACTTGATCCATGGACCGCCGGGAACTGGAAAAACTGTAACATGTGTAGAGATAATCGAGCAGGCTGTAGAAACTGATCAAACGGTAATAGCATGTGCTGATTCCAACACAGCAGTAGATAATCTAGTAGAACATTTGGTTTCTAGAGGTAGAAACGTGGTGCGAGTTGGACACCCTGCTAGAGTCACTCCTGTTTTAAGAGAGCATACATTAGATTACATCTTAGAAGATAATTCAACCTATCTTAAAGCACAGGAATTAAGAGAAAGAGCATTTGAATTAAAAGAAGAACAAGACAAGTACACTTATCCCAGCGGAAGATGGAGAAGAGGGTTGAGTAATGAAGCGATCAAAAGTCTAGCCAAAAAAGGTAAAGGTAGCAGAGGCATTCCTCCAAATAAAATTCAAGAGATGGCTAAATGTCTGGAGATACAGGAAGAAGTCGACGAACTCTTTAATAAAGTCGATGAATTGGAGAACAAAGCTGTGAATGAAGTATTGGAAAGAGCAGATGTTGTATGTTCTACCAATTCGTCATCAGCAAGCCAGGCATTGGAGGATAAAGAATTTGACCTTTGTGTTATCGATGAAGCTACACAGGCTTCAGAACCTTCATGTTTGATACCTACCGTTAAGGCCGATAAAATTATCATGGCAGGAGATCACAAACAGCTTCCACCGACCATATTGAACGAGAAAGCTAAACACGAAGGTCTTGCTGAAACTTTGTTCGAAAGACTAGTTGCAATGTATGGTGATGAAGTCAAGACACTTCTAAAAGTCCAGTATAGGATGCATGAAAAGATAATGAGATTTTCAGATGAAGAGTTCTACGATGGACAGATAGTGGCTGATGAATCTGTTAAGAGTCATCTTCTACAAGATATTATTGATAAAAAAATTGAAAATAAATTCGAAGAGATCTTGGATCCTAAAGAACCTATTGTTTTAGTTGATACACGAGGAGAGATGCTAGAACACTCCAGGAAAGGCTCAACATCTAAAGAAAATAAAGGTGAAGCACTGATCTCTAAGACACTTGTTCATGGTTTTTTAGATATGGGTATAGAAGAAAAGGATATAGGAGTCATATCCCCATATGATGACCAGAAAGAACTAATCAAAGATCAGATAGATGATGAAACAGTAGAAATCGATACAGTAGACGGTTTTCAGGGGAGAGAAAAAGAAGTCATCATATTATCACTGACTCGAAGCAATAGAAAGAATAACATCGGATTTTTAAAGGATCTGCGTAGATTGAATGTCAGTATTACTAGGGCCCGAAGAAAACTTGTTGTGATAGCTGATACTAACACAATCTCTACACACCCAATTTACGAAAAATTGTTCAATTATTTAGAAGAAAATGGTAAAAAGATGGATGTAAAACTCTAAGCAATGGAAAATAATTAAAGGGTTTATGATTATAGTATTGAATATTACTCTATACTATTTGTCTGAGCATCTATCAATTCAGATATTCCTTTTTCAGCTAGATCAAGTAATTTATCATGTTCATCTCTAGTAAATACTGCTTCTTCTCCTGTTGCCTGTATCTCAATGTAGTTACCTTCTGAATCCATTACTACATTCATGTCAACATCAGCGTTGTAATCATTTTCGTAGCATAGATCAAGTACTGGTTCTCCTTCCACTACTCCAACACTAGTAGCAGCGATCTGCCTTTTCATCGGATCTTCTTCTAAAAGATCTTCATCCATCAATTTTTGTACAGCTATCTTTAGAGCGACCCATGCACCTGTAATCGAAGCGGTTCTTGTTCCACCATCTGCCTGTAAAACATCACAGTCTATCCATAGGGTTCTTGGACCAACTTTATCTAAATCTATACCTGCTCTCAAAGCTCTACCGATAAGTCTCTGAATCTCTTTAGTTCTTCCACGTGCACCTCTTCGCTCCCTTCTTATCCTGCTTTCTCCACTTCCCGGAAGCATCCCATATTTTGCTGTGAGCCAACCATGCTGCTCTTCATCGTCATTTTCTATCCATGGGGGTAATGATTCCTCCACCATTACGGTGCAGATAACTTTTGTCTTTCCAGTCTCTATCAAAGCAGAACCCTTTGGGTTGTCTAGATAATCTGGCGTGATTTTGACCTCTCTAAGTTCGTCGTTTTCTTTTGGCATAAGTACACCGATTCATTTCAACATGGTTTCTAATATAAATCTTCTGATTGAATAGGATATAGAATGCATAAAACATTATTATCATTAGTAAGATAGGGCAAAATATGGAACTCACCGATAAAAAATTGATAACAAGAGGGGCAGAAGCTGAAGTCTGGAAAGCAAAGTGGAATGGACGTGATGTTATTTTGAAAAAAAGAGTCAAAAAAGGATATAGACATCCTAAACTAGATCACCAGATAAGGAAACAAAGGGTTAGAAAAGAAGCAAGATTATTGAGCGAAGCTAAAAAATTAGGTGTGCCTGTACCTATTATATATGATATCAACGAGAATACTACAGAACTGGTCATACAATTTTTTGAAGGAAAAAGAGTGATGGACAGTATCGAGGACGGTATCGAGGTAGATATGAAAAAGATTGGCAGATATGTCGGTACACTTCATTCAGCCACAATAACCCATGGCGATCTTACAACTTCAAATATCATATACAATAAAGAAGATGATACATTTTGTTTCATAGATTTCAGTTTAGGTGAGAAGGATTCTTCTGTAGAAGATATGGGCGTTGATCTTCACTTGATCAGAGAAGCACTGATCAGCGTTCATGATAATGCAAGAGAATTATATGAGAACATATTAAAAGGATATAGAGAAACATTTTCAGATGCTGAAAAGATAATAGAAAGAACTAGAAAAATAGAATCTAGAGGTAGATACCAATGAAGGATGAAAATATATTGAATGTCCTGACTTCAAACGAGGGAAAATATAGAGAATATAAAGCTAACTTAGAACCTTATTTCAAAGAAATCAGAATGGCTGATATAGGCTACCCAGAGATTCAGGCCAATACATTAGAAGAAGTGGTCAAATATATTTTGGATGAACTGTCGAGTTTCGCTCCACTGATTATAGATGACAGTGGTCTTTTTATTGATGCTTTAAATGGTTTTCCTGGCGTATATTCATCTTATGTTATGGATACACTAGGATGTGATGGGATATTAAAATTGATGGATGGTACTGAGAATAGAAAAGCACATTTCGAGTGCGTTATTGGCTATTTAAATAATGAAAAAAAATTATTCAAAGGAATCTCTGAAGGTATGATCACAAAAGAAATCAAAGGAGATAGTGGTTTTGGTTATGACCCTATATTCAATCCTCTTGATAAAGATATCACATACGCTCAGATGACTACTGAAGAGAAAAATAGCATAAGTCACAGAGGAAATGCGATGAACAAATTCCTAAATTATATTAAAAGGAAACATCTTTAGGAGATAAGAAAGTTCAAAATGACGATATGAGGTTATGAGAATTATGAAAAATAAAATTATCACATGTGTAATAGTCGTGCTTTTTTTAATGATGGCAGTTTCATCCATTATGATCAGCACCAATGAAGTGAAAGGAGAAGGTGTTAATAACGGGTGGAGGACCTATCGAGGTAATAATATGAACACTGGTTGTTTAGAACAACCAAATGGAACTCCCATATCTAAATTAGATTGGAAATTCTCTACTGATAGTAATATTTCCTCTTCACCTGTCGTTACTGAAAATGGAACAATTTATATCGGTTCAACAGACGGGTATCTTTATGCACTTGATCCATCTGGGGAGGAAAAATGGAGTGTTAGTTTAAGTAGTATAGCTATCTCAACTCCCGCTTTAGATGATGACGGAAATATATATGTTGGTGCAAGATTGGGACTATACTCAGTTTCGCCAGAGGGAGAATTAAATTGGCATATTAACTATACAGAAGGTCTCGTATCTTCACCTGTTATTAGCGAGGATGGATATATTTATATAGGAACTTGGAACGGGTTGACTAAGATTTCAAAAGAAGGCGAAAAACAATGGACTCTTTCCGATTTAGGACATATCTTTGCATCCCCTACCATCGATGAAGAAGGGAATATATATGTCGGTTCTCTTAATGGACATTTATACTCAGTTAAACCTGATGGAAATATTAGATGGACATTTTATACAGGTGACATGATAGTGTCATCACCAAAAGTTGCTGACAATGGATTGGTTTATTTTGGTTCTAAAAATAAAAATTTCTATGCAGTAAATCAGGAAGGAAGAGAAGAATGGAAATTCATCACAGAAGGATGGATACGCTCTTCACCAGCTATAGGTGAAGATGGAACGATATACTTTGGCTCAGATGATAGAAACATGTACGCTTTAAATCCAGATGGAACTAAAAAATGGAATTTTACTACTGAAGGTGAGATAAGATCATCACCTGCAGTTGATAAAGACGGAACAGTATATTTCGGTTCAAAGGACCAAAATCTATATGCAGTTAATAATGGATCACTTAGATGGAAAAAAGATCTAAATAGAAATGTATATTCCTCACCCGCTATAGGACCTGAAGGTGATCTTTACGTAGGTTCTTTTGATTCAAATCTTTACGCATTTAAAAATGACGCAGATCCTGGTGAAGATAATGAGAATATATTATCTAACGAAGCATTTCCGATCGCACTGCTAATTATTATAATATTGGTAGTGTTTATTCCAGTTAAAAAGAAAAAGGAATAGATTATTCAGACAGGACTCTAGTTACCTGGAACTGTTCACCATCAAATAGAAGTGTGAAATACGAGGTATTATGGTCAGTAGCTCTCATCTTATCTATCGCAAGATATCTTCTAGTTTCAACTCTTCCAAGTCTCTCTTTGCTCAGGATGATAGTACCATCAGCTAAAAATTCTTCTTCATGAAGTGACTTTTCTGTCCTCGTCCTTTCAACTAACATCAACGAGGTCAATCCACTGAAACCTCTCAACCATTCAAAAATGTGGAACATCTCTTCCCTCCTATTATCCATCTGGGATATCATCTCTAAAGTGGTTAAAGAATCCACTACCAATAATTCATAATCAGTGGTAGCTCTGATATTCTCAACATATCTTTTAAAAACCTCAACCCAGTTATCTGGACTAGTATCAATAGTATCTCTAAGATAACTTACATCTACTATTGTTATCTGATGTTCAACATTCTCATAGGGCATATTAAGGCTTCTGAATTGATCTTTTAAACTTTCCCTGCTTTGATGAAATGAGATGTATAAACCCTTTCTACCTTCATCTATTGCATTGTGGTATAGTAGATTATATGCTAAGGATGATTTATACGTTCCAGGATTACCTGATAATAATACCACATGACCTTGTGGAATTCCACCGTTCATCTGATCATCTAGGTTTGCGATGTAAGTCTTTACTCTTTCTTTAACTTTAGATGGACTCAAAAATTACAAGCCTCCTTACAAATTTATTATCTTTTTCCACTTTAAAACAATGTTTATGCATCTGACTCAAGATAGATATAAAAGGTGAAGTAAAAAACATTTTTGTTTAAGATTTTCTAAATTTTTTGTATTATATTGAAAACTTCTAAAGGTTCATCTGCTATGAAATCTGCTGATTCCACTTCTTTTCTTCCAAAACCATAGGCTACACCTATACTGGGTATTCCAGCTTCTTTAGCTGCTTCTATATCGTGGTATCGATCACCGATCATAATCGAATCTGTACCTTCTAGGCATTTTAATAAATCTTTTAACTGATCAGCTTTACTCTTACCTGGTTCATTACCTCTTATATTAGAGAAGTGCTTTTTGATGTCAGTAGTTTCAAGTACCAGTTCGATATATTCTTTCCTTCCATTAGAGCATATAGATAGATCATAACCATTTTCACTCAGACTTGACAACATATCTTTAATACCCTCATAAAGTTCTCCTTTTTTTGGGATGAGTCTTTCTTCTTGATACTTTATTTCTTCTTTAAGGTCTTCATAGAATTCCTCATCTCTATCGGGTACTAGATTTCTTACGATCATATCTGTAACTTCACCGAACTGATCTCTTATCTCATCATCTGAGATATCAGTGATATCGAACTTTGAGAGTGCAGTCTGAAGAGCTTCTATGCTCACTTTATCAGTATCATACAATGTCCCATCTAAATCAAAAATAACATTTCCTGAATCCAAGATATCAGTCTCCATTTATTTCTATCTTATCAACTAATTTGCAGGTTTTACATTTTTCATTTATGGTTGGCTCCCCACAGGATATACATTCCCGTAATTCACCATCACCGCTGAATTCCTCTCTCAGTACATCATCCAATTTATCGTATGAACTCAAAATAGCAAATCTTGCCCCAGGGGTATTGTCTTCCAGCTGACCGATGATATCTCTGTACAGGCCTCGTAAAGCCTCATCAGCATATGGACATTCCTGTTCATGTATTTCCATATCTGAAAGCATCGCATACAGGTAAGATTCTTTTTCTGGAGTATTTCTTAATGGGGCTATCCTTGGCACAAGACCTTCCTTTACCTTTTTATGTGGTCCCAGTCTTGCAAGTTTTTCAATATCAGCCCTACAGAAGTTCATGAGTATTGATTGTGAAGTATCATCAAGATTTAATCCAGTTGCGAGAAAGTCCGCATCTACTTTTTTAGCCATAGTATTCATGATCCATCTTCTAAGTACACCACAAACAGAACATGGCATACCTATATCCTGTTTTAAAATCTCATCTAATGGGAGATCAAATTCATCTTCAAATGATACTATGTCATATTCTACACCAAATTTATTGTACTCTTTCTCTGCGATCTTCAAACTTTTAGGTCTATACCCTTCTATACCTTCGTCTATAGTTATCCCATAAATTTCACTATCTCTTCTTTCCCCCAATATCTTATGGATCATCCTTAAAGCCACTATACTGTCTTTGCCCCCTGAAACTGCAACTGCTACTTTTTTTCCTCTTCCGATATCTACCTGTTTTCTAAACTCTTTAAAAACTCTAGTTTCGAAAAAGCTCTTAAAATGATCCTTACACAGATGTTCTCCACTGTATCTAATATAAGTTACTGCTGGTTGATCGCATCGGCTGCATTGCATCGATAGTGAGTTGTGATATCTGATATAAAAAATGTTGGTATGGATGAGAAATGTTTATTTAAGGTAAAAATATTCTTTTTGTTTATGCGATGGCCTTTGATATCTTACAGAATCGTTCTAGTGATTTTTTCCATTGCGATTATGATCATTTCTTTTATGTGCGTTTATCCTGTTGCTACACAGGACATCACAGTGGAACCTCAGCAGGATAGTTTTAATTGGGATATTGACAATGACACAATTAGTGCATCAGCTAATGTTTGGTTGAACAATTCAGGTTATTTTAATTTAGAAGATCTTAAATTAGATATCCACCTTTCAACTTTAAATAAATTGTATATCAATTCCACTGAAAATATCGGAACTGTTTCAGTCGGTGAGAACAGAGATATAAAACTGGATTTTTCAAAAGATACTAGTGAGATCTCTGAGGACGTAAAAGAACACCTGATCAATAATGAAACAGATGTGAACATTAAAATCGATATCAGAGGCGGATATTCATACTCACTAATTGAATTCGATATCCATTTTGAAGATATACTAACTTGGGACGGGTTGGTCAATGATATTAATTTTCTTTATGAAGAAGGAACAGTAGAACAAAATGGAACCGGCTTAATAATCGATGTACCTGTTGAAGTTGATACTAATGATATGCTAGATGGTCAAATCAACGTCGATGTTGAGATGCGTAAAGAAGGTGGTAAAACATACGATACTGCACAGGAAAAATTCGAACTAGGAACAGCTGAAACATTAATTTTTTCATTCTTCCTAGAAAGATCAGAAGCTAACGAATTCATTAATACATCACAAAATATTGAATTTGAATCCGTAGTGAGATTAGAAGGAACTAGCTTTGAGTATTCCATGACTAAATCATATCATTGGAAAAGGATATTAAACAATTATAATTTAAAATACGATCAAGCAGAGATCACAACTGAATCTGGTAATCAATACCTTTCTCTACCCATGGAGATCTCAACAAATCAGAATGATTTCATCAAAGGCGGTGTTTTGACAAAGATAGGTCTTTATAATGGTAGTAAAAGATACTCAGGAGATGAGTTTACTATATCATTGGGTCAAAATGAATCTGAAATTTTAGAATTTAGGCTCTCTAATAACGATGTGAAAGACCTAGTCACAAAATCACAGGATATCACCTACAAAACTAACATCACTCTTTTAAGATATGGTTATACCTTTGATTATAATGGTAAACAATATGAGTGGGGCGCCCCACTTAACAATCTAAACATAAGTAATATAAGATACTCTGGCAATGAAGCTTTTGCAGATATAACCTTCGAAAATGACAGCCCTCATAGTTTGGACTTGACTATTGATATTGAGTTATATAATTCAGCTGATGATCTTGTTGGTGAAACCCAGGAATCGCATTATATTTCCTCTGGTGAAAATTTCGATGATACATTATCGACTACCCTGATAGGTGTACCAGAATATGCTATTGTTACAGTTGAAGAAGGGACAACCGGATTTGTATATCAACAAGAGGTGAATGCATATGAAAATTAAAGATCCAGAAAGACATCCAATAAAAGCTGTTATTGTTGGCCTAATATATTTCGTTCTATTAGTAGTCGTCGCTTTCATCTCGATCTCTATGATAACTAGTTCTTTTCCTGATTTTGAGTATATATTTGACGATATTACCAGAAATATTATCATCTTTGGGACCTTTGTGGCAATCCTGGCTGCAGTGACTGCTTATTTTGATAAAGGTGAGATATATAGGATGATCAGCGGCATAGGAAAAACTGGATTTATGGCAATTTACATCTTTACATCTCTAACTGGGTTAGATATATCTGTTGAGATCGAACAAGTAACCGCAGAAATAGCTATACCGGGAATCATACTATTGATGATGGCGATGATGGTGATGAAAGCAGGTTACTTCCCACTGGAATATTATTTATATGGAATCAGGGACGAAAAAAAGGAAAGAGAAGAAATTCCGTTCCTTTAGATTCAGACTGAAATTAAAATTACAGACAAATTAAAATTACAGACAAAATAAGATCTTTGATTTAAATGGAATATAAATAATCTAACTTATCGTCTTCAACTATAACTTATAAATATACCTATCTTCTGTTGTTTCAGTGTGGAAATCATGATCGACGATATCAAAGTTACGCGCTGTATTGTAGAAAGATATTTCGAGGAATTTGATGATAATATTGAAACTGATGTAGCTATCGCAGGTGCTGGTCCAGCAGGACTCGTCGCTGCTAGATATCTAGCTGAAAAAGGCCATAAAGTAGCAATATTCGAAAGAAAATTATCCCCTGGAGGAGGAATGTGGGGCGGAGGAATGGGTTATCCAGTATTAGTTGTTCAGGAACAATCCGTAGACGAATTAGAAAAAGTTGGAATAGAAACCAGGGAAGAAGAGGAAGGATACTACACAGCAGATTCCATAGAATCCGTTGCTAAATTATTATCTGCAGCGATAGATGCAGGTGCTAGAGTGTTCAATCTTACCACCGTAGAGGACGTTCTTTTTGAAGAAGGAAGAGTAAATGGCTTCGTTATTAATTCATCTCCAATAGACGTTGCTGGACTACATGTTGATCCGATTACACTAAGAGCTTCTGCAACCATAGATGCAACTGGTCATGATGCTGAGGTATGTCACGTTGTAGAAAGAAAAGCAGGTGAACTGAACACTGAAGAAGGTTTTGTAGTTGGAGAAAAATCCATGTGGGCTGAAATTGGTGAAAAGACAGTAGTAGAGAATACACAGGAGGTATTCCCAGGATTATGGACTACTGGGATGTGTGCAAATGCAGTTAAAGGAGCACCCAGGATGGGACCTATTTTTGGAGGAATGCTTTTATCTGGTAAAAAAGTAGCTGAACTCATCGATAAAGAGCTTGAATAAAATAAAAAGAATGGTTGTTTTCTATCCATCAGTAGATTAGCCTATCCGGAAAGCTCTTATAGCTGATAAGGTAAGTTAATTATCAAAATGTAATCTGAAAAAATTGTCCGTACATATCATAGTGTAATAGAGGGAAAGTAATATATTGGACAAAATTTTTTCTTTATAAAAAGTGTAAATCATGGATTCAGATAAAAGCGAGAATATAAGTCATAAAAAAGAGGAATTCGATAAATTCAAAAACATGCAGCTTCCCCGGAATGTGGCTGTCGGTAATAAAGCGTTGGAAAAAATCGGGAAAATTTGCAAAGACTTGAAACTAAAAGGAAACGCTCTGATAGTCTGCGATTCAACAACTAAAAAGATAGCTGGTGATAGAGTTCAGGAAATATTAGAAAACAATGATTACAGCATAAAGATTAAAGAGATATCCAATGCTGATCAAGATACTGTTGATGAAGTGGTAGAAAATTCAGATGATGAATTTAACTTCTTTTTAGGGGTTGGCGGAGGAAGGTCAATAGATGTAGCTAAATATTCTTCTCATCTGTTAGATATACCATTTTTAAGTGTGCCAACAGCTTCTTCACACGATGGCATAGCTTCGGGAAGAGCTTCTATAGAAAGAGACGGAGATAAGATATCAGTTCCAGCTCAAACTCCTCTAGCTGTTGTTGCTGATACTGGTATAATTGCTAACAGTCCACCTAGACTGACTGCAGCTGGTTGTGGTGATATCATATCGAATTCGACTGCTGTTTTAGATTGGAAATTAGCTAAAAGATTGAGAGCTGAATCATATTCTAGTTATGCTGCAAATCTTTCTGAATTAACAGCGGATTTACTAATTAAAAATGCAGATAGTATAAAACCAGGTTTACAGGAAAGTGCGTGGTTGGTTGTAAAAGCTCTGGTCAGTTCCAGTGTAGCCATGAGTATCGCGGGCACATCAAGACCCGCTAGTGGAAGTGAACATAAATTCAGTCACGCCCTGGATAGGTTAGTCGATAAACCCGCACTTCACGGAGAGCAGTGTGGAGTCGGTACGATAGTAATGATGTACTTACATGGAGGGGATTGGAAGAAAATAAAGAACACGCTTCAAGCTGTCGGCGCTCCAACGACAGCTAGAGGACTGGAATTATCTGAGGAAGAAGTTGTGAATGCTTTAGTACATGCCCCTGAGATAAGACCAGAAAGATACACTATTTTGGGGAGTAGGAAGATGAATAGACAAGCAGCTGAAGAAGCTGCAAAAGCAACTGGAGTAATATAGATAAAAAGGTGAAATAAAATGTCATCAGTAACATTAATCGGAAAAAAACTTGCGAAGAAAGGTCTTGAATTCAGATTTGGAGGATGCTTATCTAGATGCCAAAGCTGTGAGTTAAAAAATTCATGCTGTGGACTAGATAAGAACAGGTGGTACAGGATCACAGGTGTGAGGGATAAGGAACACAAATGTAAGGTACACCACGAAGACGTAAAAGTCGTAGAGGTTGAGAAGATTCCTGTGAAAACCACCGCTTCAGGTAGGTCAGTTATAGAAGGATCCGTGATCACGCTAGATGATAAGGGATGCAACAACATAGAGTGTGAAAACTACAAACTGTGCTATCCTCCTGGAATAGAATTTGGAACAAAGTACAACATAGAAAATGTGGATAAAAAAATAGATTGTCCAGAGGGTAAGGATTTAAAAGTTGTAGAACTCCTTTAAACTTATTTCCCTCTTATTTTGTCAAACCAACTTTTATTCTTTTCTTTTTCTATTCCAGCAAATTCTTCTAAAAGTTGTTTTTGCTCTTTATCTAACTTTTCAGGTATGACCACATTTATTTTTATGATCAGGTCACCATAGCCTCTTCCATTGGGTCTAGGAAGTCCTTTTCCCGATAATCTTAACTGGTCACCAGGTTGAGTCCCTTCAGGTACTTTAACCTCTACTTTATCTTCAAGGGTTGGTACCTTGATTTTAGTACCTAATGCTGCTTCAGTCATTGTAACTTCCGTTTCCATCACCAGATTGTTACCAGATCTTTTAAACTTGTCATGTGGTTTTACTCGGAGAATTATATAAAGATCTCCAGGGAGGGCTCCTCTCTTACCAGCATCACCTTTACCTCTTACTCTGAGCCTTGTTCCATCCTGAGTTCCAGGAGGTACTTTTATCGATATCGTTTCTTTTTTATCTACAACTCCTGAACCTCCACATTTCGAACAAGGATTTTCAACGATCTGTCCAGTTCCGTTACATTCAGGACATTCACTGACTGTTATCAACTGCTGTATCCCTCTTCTCTGTACTTGTTTTACTTCACCTGAACCACCACAGTTTTGACATGTCTTTGTTCCACCAGATTTACTTCCACTGCCACCGCATTCATCGCACTGGGCCTGCCTATTTAGTTTAAAACTCTTCTCTTTTCCCTCTCTGATATCCTTTAGAGATACCTCTAAAGTCATCTTTAAGTTGCTGCCACGTCTCTGCTGTCTCGAACGTCGGCTTGAGCGTCTACCACCGAAGAATTCACTGAATAAATCTTCGAATCCTCCGCCTCTGCTTCTACCACCAAAAAGGTCTGAAAACAGATCTTCCACATCATCTCTATGTGAAAAATCGGACCACTGGAATCCTCCATTACCGAACTCTTGTTGTACTCCTTTTTTACCGTATCTATCGTACCTCTTTCTTTTTTCATCGTCAGCCAAAACTTCATAGGCCTCAGAAATCTTTTTGAATTTTTCTCTAGCCTCTTCTGCATTATCTGGATTCCTGTCAGGATGATATTTTTTAGCTTTCTTTCTGTAAGCTTTTTTGATCTCATCCTTCGATGCGTCTTTGCTTACTCCTAGAATGTCGTAGTAATCCTCAGCCATGTTCTTCACACAACAATGGGGGGTACATTAAATATATAATGGAAAACATAACACTTTTTTTGTGTTATGTTATAAATAAGTAAAGGGGTTTTTTTTATTCTTCCTCGTCTTCGTCGACAACTTCATAATCAGCGTCGACGTACTCACCTTCTTCTGAATCATTAGCTTGTGCCTGCTGTTTTGCTGCTTGCTGTGCTGCCTGCTGCTGTGCAGCTTGTTGTTGAGCCGCTTGTTGTTGTGCTTGGTACATCTGTTGTCCTATCTCTTGCACTTTCTTTGAAAGTTCTTCTTTCTTCTTTTTGATCTTGTCGTAATCATCTTCCTCGATAGCTTCCTTCAGCTCATCAATTTTACCCTGTATTTCATCTTTGGTTGATTCATCTATCTGGTCTCCCATTTCTTCCAATGTGTTCTCCGCTGAGTAAACTAACTGTTGAGCTTCATTCTTTGTCTGTATCCTTTCCTTCTTCTTCTTGTCTTCTTCAGCATGCTTCTCTGCCTCTTGCTTCATCCTCTCTATCTCATCTTCAGAGAGTTGTCCTGTGGCCTCTACTGTTATACTTTCCTTTTTGTCAGAACCAAGGTCTTCCGCTTTAACGTTAAGGATGCCATTTTCATCCATTTCGAAAGTTACTTCTATCTTTGGTACACCAGCTGGAGCAGGAGGTATACCTGTTAGATTGAACCTACCTAGACTGTGGTTATCTTGAGCCATAGCTCTTTCTCCCTGAACCACATGTATTTCTACATTCGTTTGGTTGTCCTGTGCAGTCGTGAATGTTTTGCTAGCCTCTGTCGGTATGGTGGTATTTCTCTCAAGCATGGTAGTCATAACTCCACCTAAGGTCTCTACCCCTAAGGATAATGGTGTGACGTCCAATAGAACAATATCATCTTGCACATCACCAGAAATAACACCAGCTTGAATAGCAGCACCTATAGCTACACATTCATCTGGGTTGATCCTTTTATGTGGATCTTTATTGAAATAATCCTTGACAAAGTCTTGAACTGCTGGTAATCTTGTAGATCCGCCTACCAAAATGACTTCGTCTATATCGCTTGGACTTAAATCTGAGTCGTCCATGGCAATATTTACTGGTTCTTTTGTTTTCTCGACCAGATCATTGGTCATGTTCTGGAATTTAGCTCTAGTCAATTCTACATCAAGGTGTTTCGGACCATCTTGATTTGCTGTTAGATAAGGTAGATTGATTTCTGTCTTCTGTCTGGATGATAGTTCTTTCTTTGCTTTTTCAGAAGCTTCGTAAACTCTCTGTAGAGCTTCTCTATCATCTCTGATGTTTATTCCTGTATCCTTCTTGAACTCATCTACAACCCAATCAACAATACGGTCAGTCCAATCATCACCGCCTAAGTCAGTATTACCAGAAGTAGCTAAAACTTCATAAACACCATCTCCAACTTCTAGGATAGATACGTCGAAAGTACCTCCCCCAAGATCGTAAACAAGGATGGTCTCAGCTTTCTCTTTCTCTTCCATCTTGTAGGCCATGGAAGATGCTGTGGGCTCGTTGAAAACTCTCTCTACTTCAAAACCAGCGATTTCACCAGCATTTTTTGTAGCTTCTCTCTGCGGTTCATTGAAATAAGCTGGTACTGTGATCACTGCTTTCTCTATCTCTTCACCCAGATAATCCTCAGCATCTCTCTTTAACTTCTGTAAGATCATCGCTGAGATCTGCTCAGGAGTATACTCTTTATCATCTATTTGTACTTTATAATCTGTACCCATCTTTCTTTTTATAGATGTGATGGTTCTTTCTGGGTTTTTAACTGCTTGTCTTTTCGCTGTTTCACCAACTAGTCTTTCACCGTCTTTTTTGAATGCTACTATTGATGGAGTGATTCTTTCCCCTTCTGCATTGGGGATT
The DNA here is from genome assembly GCA_964516805.1 of uncultured Thermoplasmata archaeon. Classification (GTDB taxonomy): domain Archaea; phylum Thermoplasmatota; class Thermoplasmata; order Halarchaeoplasmatales; family Halarchaeoplasmataceae; genus CAYSTL01. Next base: position 37,758 of record CAZEXI010000008.1, on the reverse strand, counting down.
ATAGTAGGTTCTCCACCTTCCATTATCGCCATCGCGGAATTTGTCGTTCCAAGATCTATACCTAATATTTTAGACATATATTATCACCTATGATCGTTATTTTGCAACTTTAACTTTTGAAGGTCTGATGACCTTATCATTCAATTTATAACCTTTCTGAAATTCTTCTATAATTTCGTTTTCTTCATAATCTTCTTCTTCGACCGACATCAAACATTCATGGAAATTTGGATCGAAAGTCTTTCCTTTACATTCTATCTCTTCGAGACCGTGTTCCTTGAGGACTTTTTTGAACTTATCATATATCATCTCCACACCTTTACTGTCCATCTCGTCCTCATTTTCCATTGCTCTCTCGAAATCATCTAAAACTTCTAACAAGTCTGTCATGAGATCTTCGGTAGCTCTTTCTATTATGTTTTTCTTTTCTCTCATCATCCTTTTTCTATAGTTGTCAAAATCTGCCATCACTTTCTTCAGAGATTGTTCTAATTGTTCGACTTCCTGTTCCAACTTTTCTCTCTCCTGTTCCTCTGTTTCTTCCTCTGAATCAATTTCTTGTTGTTCATTTTTTTCTGTATCTCTCTGTTCCTTTTTTTCTTCATCTTCTTCGTTTGATGTCATGGTCGCTCACTTTTTATTCAATTTCTATCGTCTTTCCTACTTCTTCGCTCTCTTTTTTCAATTCTACTTCTAAGACACCATTGTTGTATTTAGCTTCTGATTCTTCTGTATTTACTTTTGAAGGTAGTTTAATTGTTTTACCGTATTTTCTTTTGCCATCTACTGATACTGTAAGTGAATCCTTTCTAACCTGTAAATTGATGTCTTCTTTTTCGACTCCTGGTATATCCACTGTAACGAGCACTGAATCTTCTGTTTCTTGTACATCAGTTAAGGGCGTCCATTCAGATCTGTCTTCTCCTTCATGGAAATAATCCTTAGCATTACCGAACTCTTCGATCTGTGGTTTTCCTTCCGGACCAGATCTGACTGTAAATCCATAAACGAATGGATCCTTGTTCATTCTCTGTTGTCCTCGTTTCATCATCTCTTCAGCTAATTTCTGCATCTTCTTGAATTCTTCATCCATGTTTGAAAATCCAAACATGTCAGAGAATCCAAATAAATCTTTGAATGGGTCAGGGCGTCTTCTTTTCCTTTCGTCATCTTCATCATCTTTTCGATTCATATTATCACCAAATATCGATTTCATCTTTCTTTTTTATCTTATCTATAATCCTTTCGATTTCATCTTCTCTCACATTGAAGTGTCTTGCGATTTTATCTGGGTCTTTGACCCCAGAATCCAATACATAGTATAGTATTTCTCTAACCTCATAGTCGCCAAATTCATCATGAATGAAATTAAATGCCTTAGACAGGGCTTTCTCTTTCATTTTGAGTAAGCATTTCCTCTTATTTTCAAGATCTTCTATCTCCTTTTCAATGTCTTGAACCAACTCTCTTTGTTTTTCTAACGTCTTGTCTTCTAGGTCTTCATCGAATTTATTTTTCAAATCTTCAAAACCTTCTAAATTCTCAAAATCATCCAATTCCTCAATTTCAGCTTTAAACAACTGTGGACCTAAATCGATACGGACCGAGAATTCTTTATTAAGGGTGTACGTTTTTGTCGGAGGTCCACCCTTCCTGCTTTTACTCTCTCTAGAGGTGACCAAACCTTGCTCTTCCAGCCTCTTTAGATGTTTAGATATAGCTTGTTGGCTGGTATTCATGCTTCTAGAGATCTGCAGAGGATAGTGTCCTTCTCTGCTCAGGATCTCGAGTATTTTCCTCCTGGTTTGGTTCTGGAGGAGTTGTATAATCTTTTCGAAATCATCTCGTTCCATATCGACTACCTTTTTTATTATTATAAATAAAAAATGAAGGGTTGTTCACTAGTTTACTTTATTTCTATTTTCTTACCCTTCTTTTTTTCAGGTTCTTTCTTTGGTAGTGTAACTTTGAGGACACCATTCTTGAGTGTAGCTTCAGCATCCTCTGAGATAACGTCTTCTGGCATCGGTAGTTCTCTGTTGAAAGATTTATATTTTCTTTCCTGTCGGATATAATCTTCGCCTTCTTCCTTTGTCTCTCTTTTGGCCTCTCCTTTTATTTTGAGCCTATCTTCTCTTACTTCGATCTCTATGTCATCTTTGCTCATCCCTGGTAATTCTAATTCACAGAGGTATTTATCACCTACATCTTTGAGATCGCACGCTGGACCTCTAAGTGACGGTATTCCTGATCTTTCTCTGTATTTTCTCATCAATGGTCTACCGAAGAACCTGTCAAATGATCTGTCTAAGTCTTCGAATAAATTCTCCATCTCTTTAAATGGACTCATGAACCAGTCTTCTCTTCGTTCAGCTAGTTCACTACCCTTCCCTTCCTTTTCTTCCTCAACATCTACATCTTCTTCTGCCATATTTATCACCTACATTTGACAACTTGAGGTTGTAATATTTGCATTTAGTAATTAGTACGAGGTTCTATATAAATGTTATGGTAAGGATAAATCTAATTTATTTGTTTTTAAAAAATAGAAAAAAAGGATGTTAGTTTTTGTAAATCGCTATCGTTTTTCTTGATTATCTTCCCTAGATTTAGTCTTCCTAGACTTTTTTCTACTGCTCCTCAAACGGATATAGAAAGCTAAAATCAATACTATCGCTATAAAGACTGGTACCACTACGTAAACATATTCCTGGAAAACATTTTCATTAGAACTCTCTTCAACTTCAATAGTTTCAACGTTCTCATCAAAATATGACTTTTTATCAGTTCTGAAAGAAGTCACTTCATCTTCGTTCGTTGATTCTGATGTTATTCCGTTTTCAGATATATTACCACCTGTCGATGATGGTAAAGTGCACGCCCCTGAGGTGCACGATATCTGCTGCATACTACCAGTTTGGGGGAGATAAAACTCCGAATAGAATTGCTCAGTTTCATCGTATTTTGCCAAAGACTTAGTCTCGATAGTCGAACTTAATGCATATGACATATCTAGATAATTCGATCCTTGAGATTTTACATAAAGTATCTTTTCACCTAACCAAGGACTGTTTTTAACTGGAGAGGGCTTTGATATCTTATTATCACCTTTTGGTATTAAAGTCGCTTTAATCGATTCCATCCCGCTTAGTTCTTCATCCTTTACTTGTTTTGGTTTGCCTGAATAACTACCTACATCACTGCTTAAATTATAACTGATATTACCGGAATATTTCACACCTACGCCTTTATCATCAGGCATGTTGTCGTAAGATTTAGTTAAATGTGGTAACCAAGGAAGGAATTTCCCATAGTCCAACGTAAGATTTAGTTCCCATTGATTATCTATATCCGTTTGAACCTTATTGTCGGTTTCACTGTTGTAGGTTTTTGATTGTGTAGTTTGTTGGGCTGATATATCAACTGTCCCAGAAGTGTTCAATGTCTGTTTTGTTAATCCCATCGTATTTAGTTCCTTTCTACCTCCAAAAGGTTTACTAAAACTTTGAGAATACTGCTTCGCCCATAATTTTCCTTCAAAATCAATACTAATCTCTTCGATATCTATATCATTATGGATGGTTATATTACTACCTTGTAAAAGTCCATCATCCCCCCCGATTATATTTATATCTGTGTCCATCTTCATTTCAGAATAATATCCACCTTCATATGTGAATATGTACTGTCCTTCTTTTTCCTCTTGAAATTCTATGGAGAAAAGATACACAAAGCCTCCATTTAATTCATTAAATTCAACAGTGCAATTGCTATCGAACATATTAGAAAATGTTTTTTCCATACCGTCCTTTATAACTTCTTCATTTTCTTCAAAGTCCTGTGTCCATTTATACGTCCAATTTTTATTTTTTTCCCAATTTGTGTCTCCTGATACTATTGGAGTCAAACTTACAAGTGTTAAAAATATAATCACAGATATTGCCACTGCTTTTTTCATCAAATATCAACCTCTTTATTTTGTATATATTCAATTTATATTTATTTTTTCCTTGTAAAAATTTAAAATGTGTAAAAAATTATAATTTTAAACACCCTTAATTCGAATCAAAAAATATATAAACTATTATCTTTATCTTTTTATTGGAGAGATAAAATGGCGAACGGATTCTCTAAAAAAGAAAAAGAATTGGTCAATAGATTAATAAAAACAGGCCTGAATAAAAATGTAGCAAAAACATTAGTTTATATCTCTGGAAGAGATGAAATAAAGAGTCGAGAAATAGAAAGCGAGATAGGTTTAAGACAACCTGAAGTCTCAATAGCTATGCAAGGATTGAGAGAAAAGAATTGGGTAACTAAAAGAGATATAAAGAAAGAAGGCAAAGGAAGGCCAGTTCATGCTTATAGTTTAGAAAAGGATTTAGAGGAAATAATCGATGAGATAGAAGAAAAAGAAAAAGAAAAAATCAACGAAATCGAAGAAAATATCGAAAAAATAAAAGAATTGATCTGAGTTACATTTTCATAACAATAATTCCTCTTATTTTCCTTTTCTCTACTATTTAAACTAAACTTTGACTTAGATGTTATTATGTAAATCTATTCATCAATTATGTCATTTTCATACATTATTCGGGTTAAATGCCCATAAGATATAAATATACGTCATAATGTACCGTAATTTGTAGGTGGATGGCATGAAGATCGGAGAGCTGCTGAACGAGACCGAAATAAAAGATCTTCCAAAATTGGTTAGATCTTTAAGAGAAGAAATACCCAAGATCATGGAAAATGCTGCGTATGCTCACGCTTTTTTCAAAGCTAAAGTAGGGGAAAGTGGTAGGGTTACGATCCCGACTGCAGAAAGAGAAGCGTTAGATATCAACGAAGGTGATCTAGTACAAGTAATTGTAAAACCTTTAAATAAAAAGGACGAGTCGGAGTAATTACCTGAAATCATAAATTAGAATTAGAGGTGGAAAAATTGAACATAAAGAGAAAGAAAGGTAAATTTGATTTCTTCCCTTCATTTGTCAGCGAGAACCCGATGAAGATCATAGTAATCATTGTTTTAATCACCCTGGTGATGGGTTATTTTGCATCTAACATGTCCATGGGTACTGAGGAAGAATCCTTCAACCCAGATAGTAAAAAGGCAAACTGGTTGAGTGATATCCAAAGTCAGTTTGGTACGACAGGAGAAGCAGTACAAGTGGCATTTGTAGCTAATAATAATAATGTTTTCAGCAAACCTGTTTTGCAAGATATGCTCGATACTAAGATTGCTTTGATGACCAATGAGAGCGTAAATAAGACTCTATCTTCATCGAGTAACATACCTTCAGGAATAAATACTCTGGCAGATACTATTCTATCTACAAATCAAACCTTTAAAATTCAAGATTACATTCTAGGTCTACCATCTAAATCATTGAAAATCAAACAAGCCATGCAGATGCAGAAGGAAATGTACAGTGTGATCAATAGTACCTTTGATTATGGTAAAGTATTGATAAATACTGCACAGCAGAGTCCTTCACCGAACAGTACATCTGTGATTGAGAATACAACGAAATCCTTAACATCCTTTGCTCAGATTGCTTCTAATCCAGGTGTTTTTCAATCTATCATTCAGTATCAAGATCAATTTCAAACTCTTATGGGTGTTCTACAGAATCCTAGTATAACACTAAAAGAAAAAATCAATAATACCTCTCAATTCATAAATAGTCTAGATGTAGAATCAGATCCCAATTTAATACATTTTAAAAACCTCTTTGAAGGGATGAATGGAATACTTAAGATGCCTTCATCACAGCAGGACCCAACAAACGCAATACAGATGACTCTAACTTTCTTCCAATTACAAGAAATTTTCAACAATAAACCTTCCGGTGATAACCTATCTCTTGAGATGCCCTCCACAGATCTTTCTTTACAGGATAAAAAAGAAATGCTTTCTAATATGTCGGAGGAGGAAATCAAAACGACAGTCTACGATGTGTTAACTTATGATAAAAAGAAGATGGAAAAAAAGGTTAATGAGGCAGTAGGAAAAATTAGCAGTAATTTCAGCTCGGTGATAGATTATAATGATGAATCTTTGGAAATTTTGAACAATCTGAACAGCACTATAACCCAGATAACTGAATCAACTCAGGCCAAATCATTATCAGCATTTAAACAATACATCTCATCCAAAAGTAAAAGCATTGTGAGAAATAAAAGCGTTTTCAATGGTGTTAACTCTCAGATTGCCTCTGCTAAGAATCTTCCAGGGATGATCGAAAGAATAGGACAAAGCATACCAATTACATTGTCCAAAGACTTTGATGATCCAAAAGGTGTATCGGACATAAAAGCTAAAAGTACTATTGGACTTATTCAAATGAATTCAAGTTATTCTAGTGATGTTCGAAAGAAAGCACAACATGATATAATCGATATAAGTAAAAAGGAATGTGAAAATTCTAAACCTAGGGTTTTCGCAACACAGGTAATGATGGAACAGATAAACGACAGTGCCAACAACAGTCTTAATACACTTTTACCTATAGCGTTTGTCTTCGTTGTTTTAGTTTTACTATTGATATACAGAACTGTTGTTGAAACTGTTTTGAGCTTATTATCACTGGTTATAGCTATAATATGGACATTCGGTATCGGTGTGATTCTAGGTTATGAATTTAATCCTATGATCATCGCGGTTCCGATCCTAATCACTGGTTTGGTGATAGATTATGGAATACACATGGTAATGAGATACCGAGAAGAAAAGGATGAAGGAGAAAGTTCAAAATCTTCCACAATGATAGCTATCTCAACAGTCGGTGGAGCTCTTTTACTTACGACGATGACTACAGCGATTGGTTTTCTATCGAACACATTCAGTAATATATCAGTTATGAGAAATTTTGGGATACTTGCTGCTGTTGGTATATCATCAAGCTTTATACTGATGGTAGGATTCTTACCTTCTGCTATTCAACTTGTTGATAAATGGAGAGAAAAGAGAAAGGAAGATAAGAAAAAGAAAGGCAAAATATCGAAAAGACTAAAAAAACATGGTGGAGACGCAGTAAGTACTATACTATCAGCCTCTACGGATGCATCTGATAAACATCCGCTCGCTGTACTGGTTATAGTATTGATCATCACATCTGCTGCGATGTATGGGGTTGTAAATATCGATACTACCTTCGACATACAAGACTTCTTACCAGAGGATAAATCACAGAGTGAAAATATAGAATATATTGGTGCTAACTTCAATATAAGCACTTCTTATGCATACATATATACCGATCAGGAAGTAGGTAATTCAGAATATCTGCATGCGGTAGATAAGACGATTAACAATACTAAAGATGACGAGATGTTGATGACAAATGGAGAATCATCATCTGTACTTTCAGTCATACAAAAATATGGTAAGGCTCAATTCGGAAGTCCAAACTACAATCAATCTATAGTTTCCACTTTCGAGAACAGTGACACAGATAATGATGGCATTCCAGAAGAAAATGTTACCGAGTTATATGATCTTCTCTATTCATTTGGACAAAGTAAAAAAGAAATCCAAAATCTATTGTACAGGTCCGAAGATGGATCCTATACTAAAGCTATAATCAAAGTAAAAGAAAATGCCAACAAGATCACAAATAATATGGATAACGCCAAAGTCATGGAAAATGAACTGGAAGAAGATTCTGAGCCTCTAAAGAATTCTGGATTCTCAGTTAAAATAACTAGCACATCAATAGTCGGACAGGAAACCACTGAAGAGTTGAATGATACACAGTTGAACTCTTTGATTGCTACAATCATCATCGTAGCTGTAATATTAACGATCGTTTTCTACTATATTCATGATTCTAAAGTGTTAGGCATTATTACCACTATACCAGTAACTGTGGTTACCATATGGATTGTTGGAACAATGTATCTATTAGATGTTCCTTTGAATGTCATGACTGTGGTTATTACGGCACTCACAGTAGGGATGGGAGTAGATTACAGCATTCATATAACCCACAGATTTACTGAGGAGAAAGAGGAAGAAAACAGTCTTTTCGATGCGATGCACGATACTGTCCAGAACACTGGCGCAGCGTTATTTGGTTCAGCAATAACCACGATGGGAGCCTTTGGAATACTATCGACTTCAAAGATATTACCATTAGCTCAATTCGGTTTCATAACAGCGATGGCAATCGGATACAGCTTTTTAGTAGCAGTATTTGTATTACCTTCGGGTTTGATGCTGTGGGCTAAATGCTGTAAGCCAAAAAAACCAAAAAAGGAAAATCTACCGGTATTGAAGAAAAGAGTGTAAACTTTTTACTTTTTCTTTTTTACTTTTCTTAATTAATAACAAAGTAATTTTTTGTTTTGGTTATATACATATAAGATTTCATATAATTGGAAAATCTGGGGAAATTACATATAATATACCATATTTTTTCAATAGATACAAAAATAATTTTGGAGGACCTATATAATGGTAGATGATACTCGTTTTGAAAAACTTCATAAAATTTCATCATGGGTTAGTAAAAACCCTAAAAAAATAATCGTTGTTTTCATAATATTTACACTTATAATGGGATATTATGCATCCAACATGAAAACTGAAACATCTAGAGATTCCTTTACCCCCGATTCTGCTAAAGCAAATTGGTTAGATGAAGTACAAAATGATTTCGATGCTTCAGTCGATGGAGCTGTTGAAATATCTTGGACTGCAAATAATGATAATGTATTCACAAAAGAAGTGCTCAGAGATATGCTGAATACTAAAGGTGCTCTACTTGAAAATAAGAAAGTTAACAGAACGCTTGGATCAACAAGCAAGATTCCTTCAGGGATAATGACTTTAGGTGATCTAGTAGTTATGGCAAACCAGACTTTCAAGATCCAGGATTTTATTTTAGATCTTGATTCAGAAGCGAATAAAGTCAAAGGTATTGCTAAAAACACATCGATCATTTTAGAAGGTACATCAAAAATACTTACTGAAGGTAGCGCTCCTCTCAACGGTACATTCGAGCTGAATGGTACTTTTGATTACGCAAAATTACTGTATGATTCAGCTAAAGAAGGTGGTCCTAATTCAACCTCTGTAAAGGAAAATACTACTAAGACATTAACAGCCATGGGACATATTTTATCAAATCCAGAGTGTGTTAAAACCCTAGAGAATAATCTATCTGCCATCGAAACCCTATTTGAAGATATAATACTAGATATCCTTCCAACAAATGAAAGCTACAATAAGGCGGAGTCTTACATCCAAAATAATCTTACTGCTAGTTCAAGCATAACATATTTTGAAAATCTTTTTGAGGGAATGATCGGGATCTTAAAAAAACCGACATCAGAAGAAGACGAATGGAATTCTGTATTCATGGTCCTCACATTTTTAGAGATAGAAGAATATTCTAAGTACTATCCTTCGAACACAGACCTTTCAGTGAAGATACCTTCAACATCCTTAGACGTGAAAGAAAAGAAAGATAGGTTATCCAAGATGGATAATAAAGACATCAGAGAAGCAGCCTATAGAACCATCAATTACGATAAAAAATCCGTATTAAAAAAGATAGACAAATCGATAGAAATATCAAAAGAGAATTTTTCATATGCCAGGCACTCAATAGAAAATTCTACTGGATACCTAGAAGATCTAAATGAATCTGTAAATAATTTAACAGAATATGTTAAAGAGACCAAGATATCAACGGAATTTGGGTTTAAAGATTTCATATCAAATAACGAAGAAATGCTGAAACAAAATGAAAGTAAATTAGAGGATGTAGATAAGAACATAGTCTCAGCGGAACACCTTCCAGATGCTGTTATAGAAATCGGAAACACACTGCATATAATGACAACAAAGGATATGGAAAATCCTCAAAATGAAGGCGATCTGAAAGCAAAAGGGGCAATCGGTTTGATTCAACTAAACTCTAGTTCTCCTAAAGAACATGAAAAAATAGCTGAAAATAAGATAATCGAAATAGCTAAGGACGAATCTGATCACTCAAAAACAAGAGTTTTTGCATGGCAGGTTATGATGGAGCAGATCAATGAAAGTGCAGATAAAAGCTTTTCAACTTTATTACCTATAGCTCTCGTTTTTGTAGCTGTTGTTCTTCTATTGGTTTATCGCACAGTTATCGAAACCTTCGTAAGCTTACTTTCTTTGGTATTCGCTATTACATGGACATTTGGTATCGGAGTTTTGATGGGATATAAGTTCAACCCTGTGATTATAGCTGTACCTGTCTTGGTGACAGGTCTGGTGATCGATTATGGTATCCATATGGTGATGCGGTATAGAGAAGAAAAAGAAGATGGAAAGAACCCAAGATCATCTACTAAAATAGCTCTTTCAACAGTAGGCGGAGCTTTAGTGCTGACAACTCTAACGACTGCCATTGGTTTCCTGTCAAATGCATTCAGCGATATCGCTATAATGCAACACTTCGGTATCCTAGCTGCTATAGGTATCACATCAAGCTTTACTGTTATGGTAATATTTTTGCCTTCAGTAGTTCAGCTTATAGATAAATGGAGGGAAAAAAGGAATAATAAAAATAATGAAAAGAAAACAGAGAGCAAGATATCGAAAAGGATGAATAAGGTAGGTGATGAGATATCAAATACTATCCTCACAAAACCATCAGATAAAGGTGTTAAACATCCAGCTGTAGTTTTTATAATCCTCCTTATAATAACATCTTCAGCGATGTACGGTGTTGTAAATATTGATACAACGTTCAATATCCAAGACTTCTTACCAGAGGACAGGTCTCAAAGTGAAAACATAGAATATATCAGCTCTAATTACAATATAAGCAATTCCTACGTTTATGTTCTAACTGAGGGTCAGGTGAACACCTCAAACTATCTGCATGCAGTAAGTGATACAATAGAAAACACAAAGAACGACCAAATGTTGATGACTAATGAGGAACCCGCTTCCGCTGTATCTGTTTTAGAAAAGTATGGAACTGCTCAATATGGCAGTGATTCATACAACAGTACTATCGTTCAAATGTTCGAGAATAGTGACACTAATGATGATAAAATTCCTGAAGATAATGTGACTAAGCTTTACGATCTGCTTTATACCTTCAAAGAGAGTAGAAGTGATATCAAAAAAGTGGTCTTTCAGGATAAAGACGAGGGTTACACAAAAGCGATAATCAAGATTAAAGAAGACGAAAACAAGATCACTCAAGACATGAAAAACGCAAACGTGATGGCTGACGAGTTAAAGAAAGATGCAGAACCTCTAAAAAAAGAAGGGTTCACAGCTAAAGTCACTAGCGTTTCTATCGTTGGTGAAGATACTGCACAGGAATTAAGCGATACTCAGGTCGACTCTCTCATCGCGACAGTAGTTATCGTAGCCGTACTTCTGACGATAGTATTCTATTATCTGCATAAATCAAAGGTATTAGGTGTTTTAACTACCGTACCAGTAGTTCTTGTGACCATCTGGATCGTTGGCACAATGTATGTCTTGGGAGTGCCTTTGAATGTGTTAACCGTCAGTATTACAGCCCTCACAGTTGGTATGGGTGTAGATTACAGCATACATGTTACCCATGGTTTCATTGAAAAGATGCAAACAGAAGATAATCTATTCAAAGCCATGGAAGAAACAGTTCAGAGCACTGGTTCTGCATTATTCAGTTCTACTGTTACAACTATAGGTGCATTTGGTGTATTAGCAACATCAGAGATCGCTCCTCTATCAGAATTCGGCTATATCACGGCCCTTGCTATCATCTACAGTTTCCTTGTTTCTGTACTGGTTCTTCCTTCTTGGTTGATGATCTGGGCTAAGCATTCTAAAAAACAAGAAAAAAGCAAACCAGAGACGGAGAAAAAACAGTAATCCATATTTACCCCTCCCCTTTTTACTATTTGAGGTCAGACGGATGCATAAGTACATAACTATGGTGGGACGCAGTTACTGGGCAACATTGAATAGTTTATGGGCTGTTCTTAAAAAAGACTTATTTTCTCCTGAAAAGGTAATACTTCTTTGTGAAGAAGGTCGCGAGAAGAGAGCCAACGTTCTTAGAAAAGATATCGAGACTCTATTGGAAGGTTACGATTTAGATTCTACTGTTGATATAAGATTGATGGATAATGCTGATTTTTATCATGCTGGAGAAGAAGTGTTAGAGTTAGTAGATGATAGGGAGGATTCTGTAGCACTTGATATAACCGGAGGAAGAAAATCATTAGTCGCCGGGGCCTTGGTCAATCCTGGAGCTCATAAATTGAAGCATGTTTTTTATCTATATTTAGACGAGATAAGAGATGCTGAAAGGCCGTATCCTTCTATTGACTCAGATAGGATGATGATGAAGGATTTTGTAGACATTTTTAGAAGATATGAAGACGATGAGATAGAACAGGAGGGGATATGATGGAAAGAGTGCTCAAAAAAGATGATCTAATGATACTTCTAAACGAGATAAAACAGCAGGGAATCGAATCCTTCACAGTAGAAGAACAGTTCTTTGATACCGAATTATTGGAGATCACTATAGAAGATGGACATTATAAGGTAAAGTTGGCAAGCAGAGATGACTTTGGGCCTTTTCCCGATAAAGAGAAATATTTCAACGTGGATGACCTTCCCGGTTACAAAGAATATATCGAATGTTTGATATCATCAGGGCTGCTCAATTTTGATAACTGGAACAAATTCATCGATTGGCTTGAATACATGTACAAATCTGAGATAGATCCTACATTATCCAGCAAGTCAGTATTTTTGAGTATTGATACCAATATGGCATATTACCGATTGATATCTAGGAGGTTTCCTATCGAGCTCGATGATCATGTGATCAAAGCAACAGATTTTGATTACTTGCTGAGCTCCATCGTAGAGAATGAAATAGATCACAGAATAGAGAACAAATATGATCATTCAGACCTCAAAATGATGGGTATGTACACCAAGATCGGCGATCTTAGATTTAACTTTAGAAACAGAGGAACATTACAAACTAGAAAAGCCAAGTTTGCAACCCAAGAATTGAATCATCTTAGAGGTGAATTGAACGCTGCTAGAGTGAAAGGGCAGCCATCTAAAAGAAACTCCGAAAGAAATGATATAAGGATCGTAGAATCCCTTGAAAACTTCAGTTGGAGTAAGAATATCGATGTGGCGTTGATCTCTTCTGATAGAAATATGGGTAATCATGCTGAAAACTCTGAAATACCGTATTTTGTGTTGGAGATGCCTACATCATTGAAGAAAAACAATAAAGTGAAATCTGATGTAGTTCTGAATTTACTGCACGATCTGGCTTTATTCTACGGAGCTATTAAGCTGCCAGAATTGAAAACCACTCTCTTTGGTATATGGGGTGGTAAAAGAGATGTAGATTATCAGAACGAAAGTGTCAGAGCATGGATAAATCCAGGAGCTAGTTTCGTTGATGAAGTAGAAAAGGATCTAGACGTGATAGAATCGCTTTCTGGACCTAGAAAAAACGGAATTTGATCATCCATATAAAACTATTTCAATTTCTTTTATGATCTAATTATCACTCTGTTTTCCACTTCGGTCCCTCTGATGAATCTTCAACTATGATTCCCTTTTCAAAGAGTTCATCTCTTATCTTGTCAGCCGACTCGTAATTACCCTGTGATCTCAATTCCTCTCTTACTTCTAATAGTAAATCGATGAACTTTCCTGCATCCTCTGTCTCTCTTTCTTTTTCTAAAGTAAGACCAAAAATTTTTCCTAGTTCCTTTAAGATTTGGACCGCCTCTCTGATGATATCCTTTTTGTTATCTATATTTTTATTTATCTTACTGGAGAACTTCATCAGATTGCTCAAGGCTAGAGGTGTATTTAGATCATCATCCATAGCATTTTCGAATTCTTCTTTAATCCATCTGATCTCTTCTTTTAGATTCTCCTTGTCCCCACCTTCAGAATCCTCTGCTCTTTGAATAGTTGTGTAGAGCCTGTCCAATCTAGTTTTAGCTTCTTCTAGACCTTCTTTACTGAAATCACTCTGAGAGCGATAATGACTACCTGCTAGATACATCCTTACAGTTTCACCATCATATTCACCTAAGAGATCTTCAACTGTGTAGAAGTTGCCTTTACTCTTAGACATCTTTTCTCCTTCTACGGTGATGAACCTGCTGTGCAGCCAGTAATTCACCGGTTCTTCATCCATATCATCTATAGCAATATTTTGAGCCCTTTCATTAGGATGATGGGGGAAAATATGATCTTCTCCTCCACTGTGTATATCGAACTTTTCACCCAGGTATTTCTTGCCCATCACACTGCACTCTAGATGCCAACCAGGATATCCTAACGACCATGGTGAGGGCCATTTCATAAGATGTTCAGGATCTGCCTTTATCCATAAAGCAAAATCAAACGGCGATTTCTTCTCTTTCAGTTCTTCTTCACTGACTCTTCCTCCAGCTCCAGCCTGAAGATCGTCTATAGTCCTGCCATCAAGTTTTGGATACTCGTGATCTTCGTTGAATTTCATCACGTCGAAGTAAACAGAACCGTTTTTCTCGTAGGCATATCCGTTTTCTATCATCTTTTTAACTGCTTCTATCATCTCTATCATATGACCAGTAGCTCTCGGATTGACATTGTGAATCTTCATGTTCAATGCATCCATCTCTTTATACCATCTTCTTACCTGTCTAGTTACCAGTTCCATAGGTTCGATATGTTTCTCTTTAGCAGCTTTTTCAATCTTATCTTCACCTTGATCTGCATCATCAGTAAGATGACCCACATCAGTGATATTCATTACATGAAATACATCGTAGCCCTTCCAGGTTAAATATCTATTTAAAACATCCCATGCAGCGTATGTTTTCACATTACCTACATGCATATCTTCATAGATCGTTTGACCACATGAATAAAATCTTACCTGATCATCATCTATCGGTTGGAATTCTTCTTTCTCATTGGTCAATGTATTGTACAGTCTAAGGGTCATATAAATCCGATAGAATATAGAAATTATTTGAAAGTTGTGATTTGTATAAATTGAATTCTCCTAACCATTTTATATCATCCCAATAATCATTATTATAGGTAGTTGAAATTGAGCCTAGATAATCCTGTAGAATTTATCAAATCGATACTAGTCTATATTATCATTTTCTTGCTGATCTCAAGCATGATCTTGGGCGGACTCAGTTATTGGTATTCATAGTATAGGATATTCTTTCAATTTAGTCAGATCGTTCTCATAGCATTCTCTGATATCGTCTATTCCTAATCTAAGCATCACCAATCTCTCTAGACCCAGACCCCAAGCTATCACTGGGTCGTCAATTCCATGGGGTTCTAACACTTCTCTTCTGAACAGACCTGCACCGCCCATCTCGAGATAATCTCCCTTCCATTTCGCGAACACTTCTAGGCTGGGTTCAGTGAATGGGAAGTAACCAGGCCTGACTTTAACATCCTCGAATCCCATCTTCTTGTAGAATTCTTTCATCATACCTATAAGCATATTCAAACTAGCGTTCTCTTCCATGACTATACCTTCGATCTGTATGAACTCTGAGAGATGAGTAGCATCACTCTTTTCGCTCCTGAAATTCCAGTCCAATGAGAAAGCTTTCACAGGTGGTTCCGTATTTTCAGATAGATGTCTGATCGAAGCAACAGTAGTATGAGTTCTTAAAACAGCTTCTTCAGATTTTTTCTTACTCCACTCGTAATCCCATCCTTGTGACCTAGTTCCACCTCCGTCTTCATGAACACTTTTTATCCTATCGACTATATCTCCTTCTACTTCGATATATTTCGGTTTCTTCATGTAAAAAGTGTCCTGCAGATCTCGTGCAGGATGGTCCTGAGGTATGAACAATGAATCCATATTCCAGAAAGCTGGTTGAATATAATCGTATTTTATCTCTGTAAAACCCATCTCCAGAAATACTCTTCTTACTTCTTCAATCTCTCTTTTGATAGGATGCTGCTTTCCACCATATTTAGTAGGTGCGAATGCTTTCACATCATAAGGTCTTATCCTGGCTTCTTTCCAAGCACCAGTCCTTATGATCTCAGGGGTCAACTGATTGATCTCAGGTTTGAGTTCGATACCTTTCTTAATGATGTCTTTACCTTTTTGGGTCAAACTGACTGTTCTAAATATCTCTTTATCTTCGTTCAATATCTCTTTTCTAGACATCAAGTCTTTAACGGTATATTCATCGACCTCATCATCAGACAATCTTTCTTCCTTACCCAAACGCCTGATTAGCTTTTCATCCCTACCCCTCTCTTTTACAGCTTTTTCACCTTTTCGTGTAATCTCAAGAAAAGATTCTCCATCATGCTTAACGATCCTTGCCCAACCCTTGTCTTTAAGCCATCCAAGTGCTATCCCAGATTTGTTTTTACTCAATCCGCTGTTTTCCTGAAGATCTCTTATACTACACTCACCACCGACTTTATCGAGATACTTCAATGCAGTTCTTTCAGGTAGTTCAATCTTAGCGAGGCTTTTTTTGACCAAAGAATAATAATGTTTTACAGTTTCATCAACCACAACAATATCTTTAGAACTGAGCCAAGATACTGCGTTCATGACCTTAACTTCTTTCTCAAAATCACCTTCTTCTAGTATCTCCTCTGGACTAGCTTCTCCTCCTAATTCATCCAGAGCGACTAGTGTTTTCTTTTCTAGATAGCTTAGTTCTCCTGATTCTTTGGTTGAATCCTGTTCATTGGACATCTTATCTCACCTTCATATAATTCGATATAATATAATTTTTTTCAGTGAAGTTCTTCTATCTCATCCTCTACAGATTCTATTACTTCTCCTTCATGGATGAGGTCTCTGCACTTTATAATATCCTCATGTAAGGACCTATCTTTTTCCAGTGGATCAACATTATCTCTTAAAAAATTATAGGCTGCTTTAACTCCCTTGCCTGGCTCAAGATCATGAAATTCCAATCCTTGAGCAGCTGAAAGAAGTTCAATAGCCACTACATGTTCAACATTATTGAGTATATCTCGGGTCTGACGTGCAGCTGTCAATCCCATGCTCACATGGTCCTCCTGTCCAGCGGAAGTAGGTATCGAATCAACACTTGCAGGATGAGCTAAAACTTTATTTTCAGAAACTAAAGAAGCTGCTGTATACTGTGCGATCATGAAGCCCGAATTCAAACCGCTGTCCTTTGCTAGAAATGGTGGAAGTCCACTCTCCTCTTCATACATCAGCTTATCGGTTGTCCTCTCAGATATATTTCCTATTTCTGCAATTGCACTTCCTAGGAAGTCCATAGCTAATGCGATCGGTTGTCCGTGGAAATTACCTCCTGAGATAACATCGCCGTTGTCAAATATCAAAGGATTATCATTAGCAGAATTCATTTCGATATTGATCACTTTCTTCACATAGCTGATAGCATCTCTAGCAGCTCCATAAACCTGAGGCATGCATCTTAATGTGTAAGGATCCTGAACTCTATCACAATCTTTATGAGAACGTATTATGTCACTATCCTTTGTCAATTTTCTCAAGTTACCAGCACAAGTTATCTGACCTTCATGGGGTCTAGCATAATGTATACGTCTATCAAAAACAGCGTCAGTCCCCATCAAAGACTCTAAACTCATAGCACTAGCTATCTGTGCACTCTTCAGCAATAATTCAGAATCATGTACTGCTAAAGCACCGATGGCGGTCATCACTTGCGTCCCATTCAAAAGAGCTAGACCTTCTTTAGCTTTTAATTCAATAGTTTCCAAACCAGCTTTTTTCATAGCATCATTACCTGATAGCTCTTGACCATCATAAAGCGCTCTACCTTCACCTATCAGAACTAAAGACATATGAGCTAAAGGTGCTAAATCACCAGAAGCGCCAACGCTTCCTTTACAGGGTATAACAGGATGTACTTCCTCATTCAGCATATCCACAAGAGTCTGTATCACTTCCAACCTTGCTCCACTGTATCCTTTTGCTAAAGTATTAGCTCTTAAGAGCATCACTCCTCTGACGATCTCTTCTTCAAAAGGTTCACCAACTCCACTTGCGTGACTCAAAACAAGGTTTTCCTGAAGTTGTTCAGTTTTGTCTCTCTCTATTTTTACATTAGCAAGCTCTCCAAATCCTGTATTGATACCATAGACGTCTTCGTCAGATTTGAGAGTTTCATCAACTATATCCCTAGATCTTTTAATTCCTTCAATACAATCCTCTGAGATCTCGACCTTTTCACCCTTTCTTGCAACTCTATTTACATCCTCGATCGTTAAACTTTCACCGTCGATCTTAACTGTCATGGTTCTATCAATATCTAAAAGTACTTTAAAATTGTCATAACGTTACGCCTTTAGAACCCTGATAATTACCTGAACGCTCATCATAAAGTTTTTCACTATCTTTGGACAACAGATGAAATACTAACTGTGCAAAAGTATCGCCTATCTCAATTTCTATATCATCACCCGAATTATAAGCACTGAGTGTCAAATTTCCTTCAAATCCAGAATCTATCATACCAAAGGAAGAGATAACACCTTGTCTGGCCCAAGTCGTCCTTATCCATAAGGCTCCAGCAACATTCGACGGAAATCGTACGTATTCCTTTGTAGATACAGCGAACCAAGTATCTGAGGGTATATTTACAGTACCTTCACTTACTGATTCGTCACCATCTATAGATATTTCAGATATCGTAAGGTCATAACCATTCGGTGTAAGGTTTTCATCTTTATAGCTTTCTATACCAAGCTTGCCTTCTTTGATCATCTCTTCGATCTGCACATCAGAAAGAATCATAGTAATGATTGATTAGAAAGGACATATTTAGAATTTCTCAGCTAGATAAATTTTATTTAGAAAGAAAAAGTTTTAGAACAAAAATTATCAAATGGTAACCATGAGCTCAGAGAATCTCGATTCTATAAAAGAAGAAATCCGTAATATATTTGATTCATATCTGGAAGGAGAGATAAGCAGATCAGAAATAATCGAAAGACTGAATCATTACGATGTTAAAATCTATGAAATGTTGAATCAAATTGCCTTGAAATCTAAAAACGATTATTACAGAGGTTTGTCTATCTGGGCTGTTGGTGAATTACAGAATGATCAAGGTCTTAAAAGATTGAGAAGAGCTGCATTTTTTGACGAAGATGAAGACGTGAGATTGGCCTCATTAAAAACGATGGTCTATCTTTACGATGATGAGATTAAAAATGATATCAAAAAAATTTCTTTATTAGATGACTCTGAACATATTAGATGGAAGGCTGCTAGATATCTGAGAGGAAATCTTACAGAGAAAGTACTCAAAGATATAATGGTCAAAGCTAGAAATAGTAAAAACAAAACACGAAACCGTGCAATAGAGGTGCTCGGGGAAATCGGAAATGAAAAATCAAAAGAAGCTTTACTAGAACTAGCTAAAGATGATAATGAAGATATTAGGATCAAAGCAGTCGATTCTTTAGGGAATATCAGTTCAGGTGATGTTGTACTTGAACTAAGGAACCGTTTGAAAAAAGATACACTCCCTGTTAGACACAGCGCAGCTAAATCCCTAGGTGAAATAGGGGATGAAAGAATTGTAGATGATCTTATCGAAATATTAGAAAAGGAAGAGGATATTGTTTTGAAAGCTCTCTGTATATGGGCACTAGGCTCCATAGGAACAAAAAAGGCTATCAATAAACTACAGAGTAAACTAGAAACAGGAAGCGATTATGAGAAAAAGATCTCAAGCTGGGCTTTAGGAGAAATTGGAGATGAAAGAGCTCTTAGTAGTCTATTATATTCTCTATTTGAAGGCGATGACGAATTATCCATGGAGATTTCTGAAGCATTAGGAGAATTAGGGGACGAAAGAGCTGTAAATGAGCTCATCAGAGCATTGGATCATGACAACCCAATAGTTAGAAAAAATGCAGCACAAGCTTTAGGCAATATAGAATCTACTAAATGTGTAAAATATCTTATTCCCATGGTAAATGATGATGAAAAAAATGTAAGAAAAGCTGCGATTAAAGCTTTGGGTAAAATAGGGGATGATATGGCCATATATCACCTCTTAAGGAATCTTTATGAAGATGATGAAGATATAAGGTGGGTTTCCGTTTGGTCTCTAGGTGAGATAGGAAGCGAATCTGCAGTAAGTGATCTAATCAATAAACTGAACGACGAAGATGAAAAAGTTAGAGGTGACTCAGCGTTAGCCTTAGGAAAAATAGGCTCAGAAAAAGCTGTAGATTATCTTATCGAGACGATAAAGAATGATGAGGATATGTGGGTAAAAAAATACGCTGTCAAAGCCTTGGGTGAAATAAGGGATTCCAGCTGTGCTGAAGAACTGAAAGAAGCATGTGAAGGCGAAGAGTTCCTAAAAGAAGAAATGAAAAGAAGTTTAGATAAATTACAATAAATAACCAAAAGATAGTTATCAAACCTCTTTTTTCTGATTCGAGATGGCTTCAGATGTACCATTATCTAAAGATAAATTGACAATTATAATGATCTCCGTAGTATTTTGGGGTCTTTCATTCCCTGCGATAAAAGTTGCTCTAGGAGAGGTAGAACCCATCACTTTAGGTTTTTTAAGGGCTATGTTAGGTGCGATCCCGATATCCGTTTTTGCAATTAAAAAGATAGGCATCAAGGACTTATTTTACAGCCTTAAACAACATCCTTTACCTTTTATCATGATAGCTATGTTTCAATACTTCTTACCACTGGTATTTCAGAACGTGGGTATGACAATGATGGACCCTAAAAGTGCAGCATCGACGAGTTCTATACTACAAGCTACTTCACCTGTGTTCACCATATTTCTGTCCGCTTTATTCCTTGGTGAACACATAGGCATGAAAAAAGGTGTTGGTACAGGTATTGCTATGAGTGGCGCTTTCTTATTGGTTACAAGAGGAGGAGTGGTTCTAAGTGGAACCAATCTCATAGGTAATATTCTGCTACTGGGAAGTGCGATTGTTTATTCATTCGCGAGTGTAACTGTCAAAAAAACACTCACTCATCAGGGTCCTTTGAAGATATCAGCTATATCACTGATACTCTCGACTATTTTCTTTTTACCTACTTCGATAATGTTAGAACCGATCGGTAAAATACAAAGTATTTCAGGAGAAACGTGGCTTTTGATACTATTTCTAGGGTTGATATGCAACGGTATAGCCATGATATTCTGGTATAATGTTTTGAGTACAAGGCAATTGTCAAAGCAGATACTCTTCGTTTATCTCATACCATTATTCGGTACTTTATTCTCAAACCTTTTCGTTGGAGAGGAGATTACATTAAAAACGGTCATATTTGGAATTGTGATCATTTTAGGTATCACCATAGCGCAGTACAGCAGGAAAAATAGTAAAAAATCTGATTAGAATCAAAATCACCAATCTTTTTTTCCCCAACATGGTACAGATGTAGCTTCATCCTTAGCAGGCGATGATTGACAAATTGCAAATAATATATATCCTCCTGTAACCATCAAAAATAATGTGATTTTAATCATGCCAAATGACAATATACCAGAGAAAACTAAAGCCCACACTACAGCGATTATAACCCCTACACTTATCTTGATATACAACCCTAACTTCATCTTACGAAATTTATAATATTTTCTTATCATTTAATATTTATTATTGTTTAACTATATTCATCAAAAATTTTCTTCACAGCATCTAATGTTCTATCGATATCTTCATCGTTTATTCCCCTATGTGTTACAAATCTAATCACGTAATTATCCATACTTAAAGCAAGCACTTCCTCATCTTCTAATAGATCAACAAATTTTTCCGCTTTCATATCAAAATCAGAGGTGTCTAACAAAATTATATTTGTTTTAAATCTGTCAGGATCTATATCGAATCCAATTTCCTCTAGTCCTTCAGCTAGTTTATTCGCATTCTTATGATCGTCTTTAAGTCTATCGACCATCTTTTCTAGGGCAATTATTCCAGGGGCTGCTATGACACCAGCTTGTCTCATGCCACCACCCAATTTCTTTCTAACTTTTCTAGCTCTTTTCACAAAATCCTTAGACCCAGCTATAATAGAACCAACAGGTGCACTTAGACCCTTAGAAAGACAGAATTGTACAGAATCTATATCAGAAACTAATTCTTTTACATCCTCACCGGAGGCAACAGCTGCGTTAAAAATCCTAGCACCATCGAGATGAACTTTCAGTCCATGGGTATGAGCTATATCACAGTTCTTTTTGGTATGATATGAGTCTTTGACAACACCACCAGCTACATTATGTGTATTCTCTATACATAAAAGAGATGTTTCTGGATAGTGTATATCATCCCCTCTCACCGCTGACTCTATCTCATTTACTTTAATATATCCTTCTTCATCATCCAGTAACTTAGCAGACAGACCAGCTAACGAAGCATATCCTCCTACTTCATATTTGTATATGTGTGAGTTCTTTCCTAAAATCACTTCTTCTCCTGGTGAAGTATGAGTCAATAGAGAAGTTATATTGCCCTGGGTCCCAGAAGTGACAAATAAAGCTGCTTCTTTACCAAGCCTCTCAGCAGCTGTCTTTTCCAGTTTGTTAACAGTTGGATCCTCTTTCATCACATCGTCTCCAACTTCAGCATTTTTCATAGCTTCTCTCATCTCATCTGTAGGTTTTGTTACTGTATCACTCCTCAGATCTACTGATTTAGTACTCATACATTTAAGTAAATAAAGAATCTATTTAGATATTTGGAATAATTGTTAATAACTTAACCTCATCAATAGAATATTATGTTAAACAAAATAAGCATTGATGAAAAGTTTTCTGATATCAAAGATATGTGGGCTCCTAAAACTATCGGTGAAATCGATAACTATCATGTTAAACTGGTAAAAATGAAAGGGTGTTTTGATATGCACCATCATAACGAGGAAGATGAAATGTTTCTTGTTATTAAAGGAAATTTAAAGATTAAAACTGAAGAAAAAGATATTAAACTTAGCAAGGGTGAACTTGTTGTAATACCTGCCGGGGCCGATCATAAACCAATAGCTGAAGAGGAATGTAAAGTCATGTTATTTGAAAGAAAAAGTATTGAACGAAAAGGTGACTGAAGTATTTTAACTTTTTATCTTTTTCAATTCATCAGTACACCTATCTAAATAAATCCCCATATCCATCTCTTTAAATTGGTCCTTTGCTTCTTTTAAATATTCCTCAGCCTTTTCAAGATCATCTTCCATCTTGTAAAGTTTTCCAATTTCGTATTTGATTCTATTTATTCGATATGAATTAGACAATTCTTTAGTAGTTTCTAAACATTTTTCTAATACTTCATGGGCCTCTTCAAATTCCTTTACTTCTCTTTTCTGAATCCCTTCGACCATCTCTATCATCGATTTAGCGTCTTTTATACCTGGGTTTTCATCTTTCGCTTTATTTATGTGTTTTTTAGCCTTTTCTATCTCACCTTTAGCTAGATAGTCTTCGATTAAGTGATATCTATTCTCAAACACATCATCATTTTCTCCATCCTTCTTTGATATAGATATGCCCTCGCTATGTTTTTCTACTGCCTTATCATAATCCCCTTCAATCCTATTTATATTGCCTTTGATAGCTAAAATCACTGCCCTGAATTTGTTATTACCAATCTTTTCAGCGATACCATTCGCTTTTTCAAGGTAATCGTAAGCATTATTAAGTTCTCCTTTAAGGATATAAAGTTCCGTTATCTCCTTGTAGCACATGAATATTCCAAATATGTCATCGACTTCATCTGCCAGTTTCAATGCTTTGGTCATATAATCAAGTGCCTTATCAAATTCACCTTTCTTCTTATACAGAGTACTCCAGCTTGTATATAACCTGCTTATGCCTTGCTTATCACCGATCTTCTCTGAGATCTTTTTAGACCTAGTTAAATAGTCTTCTACTTCGTCCATCTTTCCCTGTATGATAAGTGTGAAACCTATATTATTCAAGGTCCTACCTTTCTCTAATTTTATATTTGTTTCATCATCTATAGCAATACTTCTTTTAAAATAATCTAAGGCCTTGTCCAGTTTTCCTTCTCGAGAATATATAGCACCCAGATTGTTAAGGGTCTTGGATTTACCTAACTTATCTTCTATTTTATTTCTACTCTCTATCAATTCATCTCTTATCTCTCTCGACTTATTTAGATATTCAATAGATTTTTCTGAGTCTATATTTGATCTTGCAGGTGAACCTAAATCGTGATAGGCCTGACTTAAAGAAGGTTTATGATCAATCTCTTCTGCTAGTTTTAATTCTTCAGTAAATATGTCTTTTGCTTCATCATACTTACCTAACCGCATCATTACCCACCCCTTCTCACTCATCAATCTACAAGTCTCCGGAGATTTGACTACTTCCTTCTTACTAGTATCTCTAATCTCTTCCTCAGAAATATCTACCTTTTCATCTTCTAGGTTCAATCCCTTCTCTATTATCTCAACCGCATTTTTGTATTCACCTTGATTTATGTACGATTTAGCAATTTTCCTATAGATCCTTCTTTGATCCTCCAAGTTTTCAGTCTCTGATACAGCCTGCTTTAGATACATCCTTTCTTCTTCATAATCGCCTTTTATGTTCAATGCATCAGAAAGACTTTCTAAAATACTAGCCATCTTAGAATCTTCAATTGATTCACTCATGTTCGCCATCTTGATGGATTCTTTATATCTTTCAACGGCATCTTCATGAGCATATACCTCCTCAGCTCTTCTCCCAGCTTTACTATAATATTCAGAGGCTTTAGAATAATATTCAGCATTTTTATAATGATAAGCAAGCTTTGAATATTTATCATTGAGATCATCGTACACATTTTCCATAGAACTAGCGACCCTTTCATGGAGATTTTTTCTCTCTAACCATTTTCCAAGGCCTTCGTATATAGTTTCCACAAATAAGTCATGATAAAATACGAAAGATTCTTCATCAGTATGCTCTAACCAGAGTCTAGATTCCATTATCGAATCTACAATATCTAGTAATTCGAGTTCATCCATTTCACAAGCTTCAGCTAATAACTGGAAGGGGACCTTCTTTCCGATAACACTTCCTAGTTGTAGAACTTTCCTGGTTTCAATATCAAATTTTGTTATCCTTCTACTTATTACATCCTGAACTATATCGGAAGTTAGAACTATGTCCTTTTCATCAGGGAATTGAGTTGAATCTTCGTTGATAATTTCATCGTTCAACATCTGATTTACGCTTTCTTCTATAAAAAGAGGATTACCTTTGGTTTTTTCTTTCATATTCTTAACGAATTCATCAGGTACAGATTCAATATCAGTCAAACTTTTTATCAATTCTTCGATCCCACTTTCTTCTAGTTGTTCTAATTCTATTTTATCGTACAGCTTTTTTCTAGACATCCTGTTCATAGTCTCTCTAAGAGGATGTTTACTGGGTACATCCCCAGGACGATAAGCTCCTATGAAAAGTACTGGATCATCCTGTAATTTATCAGCCATATAGTCAAGTAGGTTTAGTGTCCCTTTATCTGCCCATTGAAGATCATCTAAAAAGATCACTAAAGGTCTAAATTCTGAGAGTTTTTGGACGTATTTTGTAGTTTCGTAGAATATGGATTTTCTTTGTGCATCAAACATCTCTTTATCATTTGCTCCGCTCATGGTCAGATTTACATCCGATATAATGTTGCTAAACGCTCTTTTTTCATTTTTAACATTTGAAAGTTTTTTCAATGCATCTTTGAAAGGCCTGTAGGGATTGTAATCTCCCAACAGACTGCCTCCTTTCAAAAAGTCAAATTCCTTTTCTAGAGATAATTCCTTAACTTCATAAACAAGTCTTGTTTTACCTATGCCTTTGTCACCTTTAATAAATACAGTATTACCGTCACCATCCATTGTTTCTTCTAATTCATTTTTTATGCTTCGTAACTCCTCCTTCCTATCTACCAATTCATTTGAAGGATAAGTATTACTTCTTAAATCAAGAACGTCATCTTCTATCTCTTTTAATATCTTTATAATAGGTTCATCATCCAAAACTGATTTTATATTCTCTAATCTCAAACATACAGTATCTTTGTTATCTATCAGAACAATTTCCTCATCTTTAAGACCATCCCAAACTTCCTCTCTATTTTCTCTTCCTTTATCTGTAAGAGCATATGAATTATCTTCATCTAAAATTTTAATCATGCCATGATCTATAAGTTTGTTAATATCCTCGTCTAATGAATCTATATCGATTTCATTAGTGATGCATTCTAGTGAATTAAGACCCTCATTTTCATCATAGATATCCTCACTACTTTTATCTCCCAAGTGCAGGAGTATTATATCATGTGTGCTCAACCCTTCGAACAATTTATTCATGTTTTTTCTACACCTCTATTATCAAATGTAGGTTTTTAAAGTATCAATTTTGGAATATTCAATTTAGATTCTAAATGGTTTTAAAATCATATTTTCTTCAGTTGAACTTAACATTTTAGGTATAGTATGTAAATTTTATATAAATAATTTTTTTACGCTTACTAAATTATCACATTTTATTTCTCTTAAAAAAATGAATCTGGCTTAAAAATTGATCCTGCTATTTAAGCATGGAATAACTACACCCATATCTTTTTTCGAAAAATATTCTTTAAATATGTCAGATCTTCTAGTATGTACAGGTATAACTGTTTCTGGGTCTATCTTTTTGATCATTTCTACTATCTCAGGCCCACTAGCATGACCGCTTGCATGGATTTGATAAGGATTGTGTTCGTTTTCTTTATTTATACTAAATTTTTCCAGCCAATTTACCAATCGATTCTCACTTAATTCCATCTCTTCATTAAAAGGTTCAGACTGGGCTCTTATGTATACTGATTTCTCCATTTTTCCGAAGTCGAGTAAGTCATTGATATTATAATAATCCATAAACACGATATAATTCTCCGGGTTTTCAGCGATCTCTGGTGCCTTTATACCATTTTCAATATGACTTAGGTCAATTTCTCCATCTTTCCAATCAGTTTCATATCCTGCAGTATATTTATCGCTAGAATAGTCAGCTGGGCTGTAAAGCATACTGTCTTTTCTAGAGAGATAAACCTGAACATTTTCATCTTTATCTGGTTCTTCAATTTTGTTGTTACATACATTATTAAGATGCTTGCATAGATACGCTGTCTTGGGTGAGATTACGAAGATTCTATCAGTTTTTCTAGCTGCTTTTAAAATAGTTTCATATCGTGTTAGATCCTTCCAGGAGAATCCTACAAAAACTGCTCCTTCCGTTTTATTTATTAATTCAATTATATCATCCTTTACCTTCTCTTCATCATCAGGTTTTTCTTCCTCAATTCTGGTACCTTCAGTGATTAGTATATCAATATCCTCATCAGCTGCTGACTCTACGAACTTCTTAGATCTTTTACTGTATCTTCCGTGGAATCTTATGTCCCCAGTATATGCTATCTTTTTATCATCGGGTGTTTTTATAATAAATGATGATGCTCCTGGTATCGAATGATCAACTGAGAACATTTTGATTATAAAACCTCCGATCTTAAATTCTTCATTATCCACGTGACCAATTATATTTCTTTCAGCATTTGTCTTGTCAATCTTGTAAGCACCAGGTGTATATCCTTTTTTATTTTGACCAAGTTCCATTTTATTTGGAGAAACTATCTCTTTTGAAACTCCTCTAGGTCTTAAATCATCTATCAAATTTAAAAGCTCTTTTGTAGTATCTGAAGTGTGAACTGGTATTTTTTCATCGAGTAATCCTATATATGCACCATGGTCCAGATGAGCGTGAGACAGTAAAATCCCATCTAGATAGCTCTCATTATTTTCTTCTAGATACTCGTTGTAACTTATTATATCCTTTTTCCAAAGATGTGAAATAAGACTCCCATCGTTTACTGCTTCCTCTGCAAGTTCATCAGAAAGTAAATCATGCCTATATATTCCATCGATCTCTGGAACTAGATCTAGTTTGAGATAATCATGCAGTACAGAATTGGTCCTCGGCTGCAAGAATTCTTCAAAGTATTCGCCCTCTTTTCCAAAACTCTTCCCCCAATCCAGCATTATTCTTTGGCCTTCTGATGATACAATTATTTTATTACCCCCGATCTCATCAACTCCTCCATAGAACTCAATCTCTGTCATATTTATGATCACCTGAATGTATTGATATATTGAAAAGGTAATTTAATAATTTTCGATAGAATTTTAAAAAATATCCGTAAATAATCATTGCATATCAAAGTTTTTTAGAAATTTTAATGACTGAGTGAGTTCTATAAAATAAGACATCATATCAAATAAACAAACATCTTTAGTTCTTGTGATCGTCATGCTACTAAGTGGTTCATTCTCTAGATCGACATACTCCTATCAGTGATCTATTTCAAAGATCTTTCGACTAATATTTATAATATTAAATAAATCGATTAAATAAGACAAGAAATTAGAACTAATCGTAGAACTGACGCTAGAAATGTTGCAAGTTATTAACAAATAAATAGAAGTCATTGAAGTTACATTAATCGAATACCCCTAGATTTAATTTGGGAATATTATTTATATCATTATCATTTATATCCATTTGCCTTAAAAAGAAGGTGGGGTTAATCTCGTGATAATATGAATTCATACAAAATACTAGCTATTGGTTTAACTTGCGCTCTGTTGATAAGTGGGATAACACTTTCTTCTGGATTCTCTGAATAAATGAATGATTCAAGTTCTTATGCAGAATCAATAAATATAAAAGTTCAAAGAGATATGGATGAAGGCATTAATAAGGTAGCAGATGGTACTCTAGATGTATTTTTATCCCCTATTTCAGGTAGTAAATACAATTCTCTATCCTCAAATATAAAAAATAAGACAGGAAAATGGAAGAAAGAAGCAGGATACGATAACATCTACTTCAACTCAGCACATACGATTTCGCCATATGAAGTAAAAACAGATGAAGGTGAAATAAAGTTCAATCCATTTTCAATTCAAAAAATTAGGTATGCAGCGAATTTTTTGATCAATAGGAGTGAAATTGTGAATGAGTTTTACAATGGTCACGCTAAACCAAGATACCTGCCTTTCAGTCAGTCGTCACCAGCTTACGAAGATCATTATGAAAAGATGTTTGAGGAAAATAGATTCACCCCTGAAGGTGACAAAAATAAAGGTAAAGAGATGATAAAACAGGCTTTGTATTCTGTAATGAATGATACTTCTCTTAAAGGAGAGTTGAAACCACCTGATAATTCTTCTAATTACTGGAGATATAAGCCACCTAGCGGGGATTTTGAGAATATCGAGGTTAAAGGTGTAATAAGGATAGAGGATCAAAGGGAAGAGATAGGTGATTATTTTTCTGATCTACTCGAAGAATGTAGTATTGAAGTAATCAGAGAAAAACCTGATCGTACATCCTACGGGGAAAAAGTTTGGATTACCGAGCCTTCAGACTTAGATTGGCACTTTTACACAGGTAGCTGGTCACCTAATCCAACTCAATATTTTCAGGATCTATTACTAGTTCAGATGTACGCTGGATGGAATGGATATATGCCCGGTGGGTTCGTCGATGATGCTGATTACAGGTATGGATACTACGAAGATGGTTCTCCATGGGATGCGGAAGGAGAGCATGGTGAGTTCTACGGAAATCGAACTTTAGAAAAGATCTCTGAGCGATTATACCAAGGGAAAGTGAATTCTGAAAAACAGTACTGGGATTATATGGAAAAGGCGACTGAACTTGGGTTAAATGAATCAGTAAGAGTGTTTATCTGTTCAAGTCATGAATATATGCTTTATAACAAGTCTAAGATAAAGTCAGCCAGTACGAATGTTATCACTGGATGGGATGATATATTCACTCCTAGAACCATCCATACCTATGTGGAAAATTTAACGATGGCACAGTACTCTTCTGATGGAAATCTTTACAGGTATAACTGGAATGAGCTGGGTGGATCATATGATACTAATGGTTTACAGGAAAAACGCATGCTGATGGATCCGGGTACAGCTCTGCACCCTGAAACTGGAAAAAATATTCCTATACGATGTAACTGGTATGAGGAAGAGGATTGGTATAGAAAAGAGGAACCAACATCAACAGTCGAGAAGGCATATGAATGGAAGAATAACGAAACTGGAGAAATTGTTTTGGAAAAAAATATCTCAGTACCTGAAGATGTAGTGATCTATGATCCTGCAAACGATACATGGAAAAAGGTGGGTTCGGGAGTACAATCTGCTGTTAAGGTTACCTACAGTGTAGTGGGAGGAAAATGGCACGCTGGTGCTGACCTGACTTTAAGAGATGGGATGGGATGGCACGCTTGGTCCTGGGATATGTCATTCAAGGATGGACCGGGTGATGATTATTATCACAAAGGATTTGCTTTTCAAAATGAAGAGAGATTCAATACTATAAAAGGAGAGAGATGGGATGAAGAGAATCAAACTTACACTATCTGGGGAGATTATACGTTCCCAGTAGATTCAAGGATCGGATCATACTATTCAATCTGGCCAGCGGTACCATACTATCAATACGAAGCAGCACAGTTCCTTGTGAGTCAAAATGATACGTACATCCCATATGATGCGGGTACATACAGCTGGGATCAAGATAAAAAACACTGGGTTAACTGGATTTCTGAAGAACAGGGACAGGATATCGTAGTCACTCTGATGAACATGATCGATGACGATTATGTGCCGTGGTACATGACAGAGAAAGCTAACGCTCCGATAACGATAAACTCAAGCGAATTGAATACAGAGATACAGGCTGTGATCGACTTCTATGATAAGCACAAACATGTTTTTGTTTCAAACGGTCCTTTCATGATGGACTCTGTTAGTGACAATGACGGATATGCCAATATCACAAGGTTCGACAACAACGAAGGATATCCATTCTCTAAGGATTATTTTAGAAATTTAGTTGGGACAAAAGAATTGATAGTAGAATCTATGGACGTTCCATCCACGGTATCATCAGGCAAGGAAATAGAAGTCTCAGTTAAATGTGCAATAAAAGAGGGGTCTGGTGATACCACGACTAGGGATCTAAATAAACAAGATGACTCTACTGTAGAAATAAAACTGATAGATGATGATAACAAAGTGGTTAGGAGAATAACTCCTGATTTGGAACAAAGTGAATATAATGCAAAAATTGAAACTGGTGATCTATCAGGTGGCTCATACACGATAGAATTTGAAGGCACTATCCCTGAGAGGGATGAAAATGTCACTGAAACTGCTTCGTTAATCGTTTATGGACCGGAAAAAGATATATCGGTGAGTGATTTCAAAGTTCACCCAAGATCCTTAAAAACAGGAGAATCAGTAACTATCAACGCTGTTGTAGAAAATAAGCTAGATTATAAAACTACTTTTGATGTCGAATTAAGAGGTCTAGTAATAAATTCTTATGAAATAGATGGTGGTAAAACATTGGATGTGGAAGAAGAATTTACATTTGATAATCCAGGAAATTATTATATTACCATAGGAAACGAAAGTAGAAAAGTAAGGGTTGTTTCATCCAACCTAAGAGTGAATCAACTTGATATACCCGATCGGGGTACGGTCAGAGATGATGTAGAGTTTAAATTTGATGTGAGGAATAAAGGCGATTCTGAACTTGAAGACTATTTTTATATAGATGGAGAGGTGATTGAAACCTTCAATCTGGAACCTGATGGATCTAAATCTTTAATTATTGATCATACCTTCTATACCAATGGAACACACAAAATTTCAGTCGGTGAAAAAGAAGAGAATATAGAGATATATTATACTAGAATCGATGATCTGGAAATAAGTGATGAAACTGTAAATAAAGGTAATAAAGTGAAAATAACCGCTGAGGTCACGAACAAAGACGATATAACTCATACAATCGATATAAAAGTGGATGACAAGACTGTTGAATCTATAAAGGTAAAGTCTGGTAATAAAACCTATACTTACAAACATAAATTCGATGAGAAAGGAACATACGAAATAATAGTTGGAGATGAATCTGCAGGAGAAGTAAAAGTGAAAGGCAAAGATACGCCTGGATTTGGTTTGATCTTACTATTCATTTCTATATCATTGATTACTTTAATCATCAATAAAAAGAGATGATATGTCCCTAGAGAGTGAAATCCTCCTCTCCCTGAAGAAAGAGGTCTTAAATAGTTAGGTTAGATAATTTTCATCATGGAGCTATACCACTCTCATCCATTGTGAACAGATACAAAGCAAAAGATAACAACCAGTGGGAACCACCATAATCAGATGTAAAGGTCTGTTTCAAACCTTCTTCTGCATGTTTTTCCGAACTCTCCTTTATTATTTTCTTTAACCTATGATGTTTTGGGAGATTCGATTCAATACCACATAAGGTCCATGCTTTAGAAAGATTGAGACCTACTAAATGATATTTCATAAGGTCATCTAGTTCTACTTTTATTGGTTCAAGAAAAGAACTATATGAAGTTTCATTGAGATCAGGTAAAAAACCATCCAGCCATTCAGTATATTCATCCTTATCCAGTACTCTTCTCATCAAATCTGCTTCTGTAAGTGTCGGTGAAAGAAAATCCCAGCCGATCGGTTCGTAATTCACAGGAGATTCTTTATCATCTATAAAAAATTCCTTCGACTTATCGACTATTATTGATTCCAACTCTTCAGTTGATTTGATCCGTGCATAATCCAAGATATTTATCAAAGAAAAAGCAGAATTGCCATGAATTCCGACTCTTAGGGGCCTTTCTTGTCTTAAAAATTTATTTTTGGTAAGTTCAATAATCTTATCTTCTAATGGTTTTAAAATTTCTTCCCAACTCTCAGATTCTTCATAATCCCAAAGATAAAGTTCAGATATCAATCTCAGGAACCATCCCCACCCATACGGTTTTTCAAATGTCTTGTTGCGATCTAAATATGCTATCTCTTTCTTTATTTTATTTTCTTCAAACTGCTTTTCAAATAAAGATAATATTTCTCCCTTTAATGGATGATTATCGATCAAACGTACTTGTCTGACTAGATTCCAATGACTGTGTACAGATGAGTGCCAATCATAACATCCATAAAATAAAGGATGATCTTTTTTAGGGAGATTGATCTCACCTTCAGGACCGAACGATGGTGAATGATGAGGAAATTCTCTTTGTATACATTTTATGGATGGTTCAGCCAGTTTCCTTGCGAGCTCTGA
The DNA here is from genome assembly GCA_964516805.1 of uncultured Thermoplasmata archaeon. Classification (GTDB taxonomy): domain Archaea; phylum Thermoplasmatota; class Thermoplasmata; order Halarchaeoplasmatales; family Halarchaeoplasmataceae; genus CAYSTL01. The sequence continues at coordinate 4,521 of CAZEXI010000008.1, read as the reverse complement.
GTCGACCCAATCTGATTTACCAGTCAGTACTTCATTGAGATCTATTTTGCTCCACATATTTAACAAACCTTCTTCTAAATTATTTGAATCCCATTTCTATCAACTAATCGATAGTAAAAGAATGTTGCTTCATCTTAATCCTTGATGATCTATCGATTCCAATAACGTTTCCACACGGACATTTAACTTCTTTACCTTCGGTAACAGTATGATCTTCTACGATCCTTTTTTTATAACAGTTCACCAAATTTCCATCTCCGTATTTTATGTACTCTAACAAATGCCTACCGCACTCACCACACTTTATATCATAGTTTCTTCTTCTCATCGTTATTAAAAATATTGTAAATTTATTTAGTATTTTATCAGAATTTTACTCTTCTTGCTTCAATACTCATAGGATATGTACAAATTTTTGTTTCCTTTCGTTGATATACCGGTGCTTGAACTCACCAAAATAGAAACCAAATACATTTTGTGTACATTTTTAATTCTTCCAAGAGTCTAGTTCCAATTCTTCTTTAATAGATGATCTGTCCTGTTTGTGATCTCATGTTATGAAAAATTATGTGATAAAAACTTGATCAGTTATATCCTTTTAGATATATCTCTCCTAATCTAGATAATTCTATTCTAAGTCTTCGATTCTCTCTTCTAGTTTTTATTAGTCCTTTTTCCTCTAATTTTTCTAACCTGTACTGGATGCTGGACCTTTCTAGACTTTTTTTCCTGTATTCATTTATCTGAACGACTAGTTCTTTTATAGAATTGACTCCCTTACATTCTTCTATTTCGTTCATTATTTCCTTATCCGTATTCGTGATATTTTGTATTGGAAAAATAGGTATCTCTTCAAACTCACTTATGCCTTTTGCTGTTCCGTTCTCCTTAAATTCCTCACCTAAACGAATGAGATCATTGATAGTTTCTTCATCTTTACTATCTTTTAACTCAGAAATTTTATTCAATATCTTAGGGAGAAGATAATCCTTGGGTGCAAGATAAAATATCTCCAAGTTATTTCTCTTTTTGGAAAAAAAGGCTGCGGACATCATGGCCACTAAAGATAATTTTGGAGCAGAAGAGATGTTTATGTATATTTTCTTATCAGAAAATTTCTTCAAAATACTAGTTGTTTTCAGAAATACCTCATCAAAATCATAAATATCTACATCCTCTATCTCGATATCAATAGGATTACTTTTCATTTTATCGACGAATCTATCAGTGATACTCTTAGCTTCAGGATATCTATCACTTGATTCAGCCTTAAGTATTATCAATTTTTCTACAGGATACTTGCCCATTATAGGTGCTATCACTCTGTCATACTCGAAACTACCTGCGGTTATGTGTATTCCCTTCTCCTTACCCGTCATATATAACAAATATATTTGTCATATAATGTTTTTTTCCCAAAAATTACAAATATAACTAACATATTAATTAGTCATATAACAAATATATTAATTACGTAATAGTTGACTGAGTTATTAACAAGAGATGATAACCATCTATCACTCTCCTTGCTTGGTTGCAAGGGGCAAAAAAGGGAGAGAGGGATTTATCGGTCCTAGGGAGTTCATTCACTCCCTGGGACTCTTTTTTTATCTCAATCTTAAAGTCTCCATTTTATTCATTGCCTTGACTTTAATATCAGACTCAGATTCTAACCTATCCTTAAACTCATTAGGATCAACATCCCTTTCATGTATAGGTATGGCTATCCTAGGTTCTATTATTTTAGCGGCTTCAACAGCTTCATCAACATCCATTGTATAAGTTCCATCTATTGGTAGGAAAGCCACATCAATATCTTCTAAATCTTTCATCTCAGGTATCTTTTCAGTATCACCAGGATGATATATCCTCTTGTCAGCTATATTGATCACATAACCGACTCCCTCTCCTTTCGGATGGAAGGGCTCACCGGAATCTCTTTTTCTTTTGATATTGTAGGCATGGACAGCTTCTATATTTACTCCTTTTACAATCTTACTAATCCCAGGTTTAATCAAAGTATATTCAATTTCGATTTTCCCTTCACAACTTTTTGGAGCCAATATTTCTGAATCTTCTATAAGCATACCTTCAAATGAAGAGGGGTCACAATGGTCATGATGTCCATGTGTTAATAGAAGTATATCAGCTTTCTCTAAGTATTCATAAAATTCTTTTATCTCATCTGGAAATGAGTCAGAACAGAATGGATCGATGTAAATGTTCTTGTCGTTTGTCTTGATCAAAACAGATGCATGAGCTATCTTCCTTATCTCTACCATAATTATCACTAATCAATAATCAATAAAAAAGTAAATAAAGTTAGTTATTCCCTCCGTTCTTCTAAACGTTTACTGTTCTCATAGGGTCTGATGAATAATTCTCTATCTTTATTAGGTATTTTTCCATCAAACTCCCTAGATATCTCGTCATAACATACCAATCTACTCTCTAATTTATCACAAATATAATTCTCACATTCTGAGCAATTATCTATATTTTTACTGATCACACATGAACGAACAGGACAGTTTTTATCGATCATATCATCTTCTAAAGGATCGGAAGTCTTACAGCCCTCACAGCATATATCATCAGAAGAAATACGGAATCCAAAATATTTGAACCATCCATCACTTAACTTTTCTCTGCTATATTCTTTCTCTATATTTTCCTTATATGCTAGACATAGATCACATCGATATCCGCATCTGCTTAAAATTTTCTTTTTCACCATCATAACTCACATTATATGAAGATATTAAAACTATTCTATGATGTAAATATTTTTATATTTTCTTTTATCTCAAAATTTAACAATGATGGAACCAATATATCTTCAGATAACTTTATTCGCTCTTTTATGCCTAATGAATCTCTTTTCAGCCTTGACCGAATATTATTCATCAGATATAAGAGAGGATGGGCAAAGCTGTTCAATTGGCCTCAGAATGGAATTCTGAATAGATTGGTAAGGAATCATGATTATTTTTTATCATTTCTCTTGTTTTAATCATCTCTCTTCAAGCCTATATCAAATCTCACACCACCCAAACTTGAGTCACTAACTTTGATATCGGCTTCATTATGTTCTGCGATCTGTCTGATCCTGATCATATGAGATCATCCTACCCCTAAGTGAATAGGTCATAGTCCTATGGTAAGAAAAGAAATAGATTAAAGAAATTATTTTAAAACCCATCAAAATATAAAGTTTTTCTAAGACACTAAAAAAGATATTATATATAATGATACAATCTGACGAATTATTATGAATGAAGAATGGTTCCGAGATCAAGAGTTCTGGGAAGAGTACAGGTCAGTATTATTTCATGAACATAGACTCCAGACTACCTCTCAGCAGGTAAAAAGGTTGATAGATCTTCTTGAATTAAGGAAAGGAGATAAGATATTGGATCTATGCTGTGGGATCGGGAGACACTCGATAGAATTTGCTAAAAGAGGTTATGACGTTACGGGGGTAGATATCTCAGAATACTATATACAAGAAGCAAGAGGAAAAGCATCTAATTCGGGCATATCAGTAGAATTTGTCAGGGAAGATATGAGAGACTTCAAGAGAGAAGAAGAGTACGATGCAGCCATGATATTCTTCACTTCTTTCGGTTACTTTGTCGATGATGAAGACAACTTCAAGGTCATCGAGAACGTTTACTCATCTTTAAAAACTGGTGGTACTTTTCTGATAGATATCATGGGTAAAGAGGTATGGGCTAGAGTTTTCAGTGAAAGAGACTGGGCAAGGATGGAGAATGGTTTTTTCCTGGAAGAAAGGGAAGTGAAAGGAGATTGGGACCTTATAGAGAGTAATTGGATCCTCATACAGGATGGAGAAGTTCACGAACATCCTTTCATCACTAAATTATATTCTGCTAAGGAAATGAGAGATATGTTAAAAGAAGCCGGTTTCAGATTTGTAGATATATATGGAGACTTAGAAAGATCTGAGTATAATGAAAAATCTGACCGATTGATAGCGGTCGCACATAAATAGAATTTATTTTTTTATTTTATCTATTTCATTCCTTAATTTTTCTACAAATTTTTCAAACTCACCTTCTTCGTATTGATTGGATTTTTCATTGTAATCTATAGGTTGTCCAGGGAAAGGATCGTCTCTATATCTAGGATATAAATGTAGATGAAAATGTGGTAAAGTATTACCATGAATCTCATAATTGATTTTTACTGCATCAGTCACTTTTTTCAGTGCTTCAGCGTAGATTTGTACTTCTTTCATAAATCCCATCAATTGATCATCAGTCAAATCATACAATTCAATTGCGTGGAACTTTGCTGTTACATGACACGCGCCTTTCAAACACTCTACAGGTTCAGCATTGAGCCATGTATATTCATCTTCATAAAGATCCTCCATCCCTTCAGGCATTTCCTCATCATTGCAGACTGGACAATTTTCTTTCTTTGATTGTTCTTTCCATTTCTCAAAATCTGTATGGAAACTCATATCTACACTTTGACCCATACCTCATATTAAAT
>CAZEXI010000007.1:0-61150 GCA_964516805.1 uncultured Thermoplasmata archaeon | reverse complement strand
AAACCTGGGCTAACATACCGTGGATACTGAGGAACAGTGCTGAGGAGTTCAAATCCATAGGTACAGAGAAGAGTGGTGGAACCAAAGTTTTCGCTCTTGCCGGTAAGATAAAAAGAGGTGGACTTGTAGAAGTCCCGATAGGTACAACACTTAAAGAAGTGATTTTTGATATAGGTGGCGGTATCGAAGACAACAAAGAGTTCAAAGCTGTGCAGTTAGGCGGACCTTCAGGTGGATGTCTACCATCTGATTACTTGGACACTCCAGTTGATTACGAAACATTGACTGAAGCCGGTGCGATAATGGGTTCCGGCGGAATGATCGTCATGGACGAAGATGACTGCATGGTAAATGTTGCTCAATATTTCTTAGATTTCACCCAAGAAGAATCATGCGGAAAATGTACGTTCTGCAGGATAGGTACTAAACGATTGTTAGAGATGCTTGAAAACTTCTCAAAAGGTAAAGGTTCTATGGAAGATATAGATAAGCTGCATAAAATGGCAAAGCAAATAAAAGAACATTCACTCTGTGGTCTGGGTCAAACAGCTCCAAATCCTGCTCTTACGACTCTTCGATACTTTAAAGATGAATATGTACAGCATATCGAAGAACAAACATGTCCTGCAGCGGTATGCAGGGACCTGATAACGTACACTATTACAGATTCTTGTATCGGATGTACTAAATGTGCTCAGGAATGTCCTGCTGATGCTATTGAAGGAGAGAGTCAGGAACAGCATGAAATAGACCAAGAGAAGTGTATCAAATGTGGGGCATGTCAAGAAGTCTGTCCTGTTGATGCAATAGAGGTGGAATAGATGACTGATAAAATCACTGTTACGATCGATGGAGAAGAATACGAAACTGAACCAGGTAAGATGGTTTTGGATGTATGTAGAGAAAATGATATTTTCATACCTACTCTTTGTGAGATAGATTATATCGATGAACCGTTCGGTGGATGTAGGCTTTGCCTATCTGAGATTAAAACAGACAGGGGAACTCAGGTAACAACGAGTTGTGATACACCTATCCAGGACGGGATGGAGATCACCACTGATACTGAAGATGTACAAGAAGGCCGCAAGATGGCTTTGGAACTTCTACTTTCAGAACACACTGGAGATTGTGTTGGACCCTGTTCATTAGAATGTCCTGCTAGTACAGATTGTCAAGGGTATTTAGCACACATAGCTAACGGTAGGCCGCAAGAAGCATCGAAACTGATCAAGCAACAGACTCCACTAGCGATATCATTAGGAAGAGCTTGTTTCGCACCTTGTGAAGATGAATGTAGGAGGCAGGATGTTGAAGAACCTCTAGCTATCAGGCAGTTGAAGATGTACGCTGCTGAAAAAGAAATAGAGGATCCTTGGACACCAGAGATAGCAGAGAGTACAGGTAATAAAGTCGCAGTGGTCGGTGGAGGTCCAGCAGGATTGACAGCAGCTTATTTCTTAAGATTGAAAGGTCACGATGTCAAGATATTCGATATGATGCCCAAATTGGGCGGAATGATGAGATATGGTATTCCGAATTACAGATTACCAAAGGATCTGTTGGACAAAGAGATAGAATGGATCCTAAGCCTTGGAATAGAGGCTGAGACCAACTCAAAGATGGGTGAAGATTTCACCTTACAGGAACTCAGAGATGAATACGATGGAGTGTTCGTTGGTACAGGTGCCTGGGAGAGCTGGATAATTCCTATCGAAGGAAAAGAGCTCCCTGGGGTCATGGGAGGAATCGATTTCTTGATAGACCAAACACTTGGAAAGGATATGGATCTTGGAGAAAAAGTAGTAGTTGTCGGTTGTGGAAACACGGCGATGGACGTTGCTAGAGTTGCAAGAAGGCTCGGTAAAGAGGTGACTATCGCATATAGAAGAACATTAGAACAAGCCCCAGCTAACGAAGAAGAGATAGAAGAGGCGAAAGAAGAAGGTATAGATTTCAAATTCTTAGCGAGCCCATCCAAGGTTTGTGGTAGCGAAGAAGAAGGTATCGAAAAAGTCACCTGTTCATGTATGGAACTCGGTGAACCTGATGAGTCAGGAAGACCAAAGCCGATAGAGATACCCGATGAATATATGGATATCGAAGCTGATTCAGTAGTTTTAGCTATTGGACAGCAGCCTGACCTAGAGTTATTGGAGGTAGAAGGTTTGGAGAAGGCAAAATATACACTTGAAACGAACGATAAATTCCAGACTAACTTTGAAGATGTCTTCACTGCAGGAGATGCGGTGATGGGAGCATCATCAATTGTAGAATGTACAGGCCAAGGCAGAGAAGCAGCCTACGCTTTGGATGCTTACCTAAAAGATGAACTAGATTCGTACGAAGTACCTGAAGATTACACGATGCCATATGGATATGTTCATGAAGATGAAATCACAGAGGAAGACCTTTTGGATTACACAGATAAGCCAAGAGTGAGCATGCCTATGAGGGATCCTGACGAAAGAATACAGGACTTCGAGCCTATAGAATTAGGCTGGACTGATGAAGAAGCACAGAAGGAAGCTGAAAGATGTCTTGAGTGTGGATGTCTCGACAGGTTCGAATGTAAACTCAGGGAATATGCAGAGATGTATGGTGCTGAACAAGACGTTTATGAAGGATTCACACATGAATACGAAGTGGATGACTCACATCCAAATGTGGTAAGAGAGCCAAATAAATGTATCCTCTGTGGGTCATGTGTCAGAACAGCTGAAGAAGTTCATGGTGAGGGAACAGTACAATTTGCAAATAGAGGATTGAAAACTGTTGTAGAACCAGCATTTGGAGATCCGTTAGGAGAAGTCGACAGTAAACTTGTTGGAGATCTAGCAGATGCCTGTCCAACAGGAGCTTTAGAAGAGGTCTTACAGGACAAAAAACCAGGACCACACGGAACTGAAACAGCTGGAACTTCTTTCTGTGTTGGCTGTGGATTGACCTGTCCTGTAGAAGTGAAAGCGGTAAATGGAAGACCCGTGATGCTAAAGCCAGTAGAAGATCCTCTCTATCAAGGTCACCTATGTGATATCGGAAAATTTGATACGATAGTGAAACCTATTGATAGGCCAAGATTGAATCCAGATTGGATGGAAGAATTTAAAGAAATAATTGGAAACAAAAAAGCTGACGTATTGATATCTGGCGATGTAACTAACGAAGAAGCTGAGAAACTGATAGAGTTGGCAGAAGAATTAGGTGGTAAGGCAGTTATAGAAGATGTACACACTTCGACTGTTAATCTAGATGACTTATTATCTGCAGACAGATTCTTCGTTGAAAAAGGAGTTTATGAAGTGAACCCTATATTCAAGATGTTTGTCAAAAGAGCTAAGGAGAACGGAGCAAAAGAAGTATTGGCACCTGAAGACATAGGTGAAGGTATAGCGATCGTGAAAGAAAGATCTGATATCACAGCTGATAGGATGCTGGTAGCTAATAGAGGAGCTAACTCTAGAGGATTGAATAAGAAAAATCTGGGTAAAACATTCAGTGATGCTGGGAACCTGATCGTATTTGGAGATAAGATAGAAAACGTAACTGAAGAGAAAAAAGTCATACAGTTCACTTCTAAAGAAAACAGTCTTACTGATTCTGCAGAATTGGTGATACCGATAAGGTCATGGTTAGAAAAGGAAGGAACGATTGTTAACACCTTTGGAGATGAGGTCGAAATAAACAAAGTGATTTCAACAGAACTCCCTGAAAATATAGAGATCATAGAAGAAATGATCAAAAACCTATAACCAAACCCTCTTAATCTTTTTTCTTAAAAAAATTTATGATGGCGACCCAGTACTTTTGAGGATAAGTCTATTTTTTCATTCACTTGAGTATCCGAAAGGAGGTCCCATGAAACGGAAGTGAATGTAAACATATGATCGTACCGGGTCGCCTATTATCAGATAATGAACGAATATACTTATTAAAATTACTATTTTACTTTAGGTTTTAGTTATAATAAATTAAAAATCAATCTGTAAATCATTGTTGATATGGTAATAAAATAATTAGCAGCGACAAGAATTCATATATATTCGGAGGGGAGTTAAACCATCTGTTTGGTAAAAATGAATCTAGAGAACGAAATATTGAACTGCCATAAGAAGAGCGAAAGAAGCGATAGGAAAGATTTGATCACAACTTGGGAAGAAAGGGAGATAGATCGTTCTGAAGTTAAAGATGTGTTCTCTGTAATATTCCGTACAAGAGGCTGTTCTTGGTCATACCTCGGTGGCTGTTCGATGTGTGGATACTACACAGATACGAATCCAGATATTAAAATAGAAGATCTTGAGGATCAATTAGACAGTGCATTAGAGAGATATGAAGGTCAACCGATAGTTAAGATATACACTTCAGGTAGTTTTTTAGATGAAAGAGAAGTATCGAATGATATTGCTGAAAAAATCTTAGATGGTTTTGATTCTGAGAAAACTCTAATCGAATCTAGACCAGAATTCATAAAAAAGAAAAAATTGAAAGATTTTTCAGAATTGACCAATAAGTTAGAGATAGCTATAGGTTTAGAATCTAGTGATGATTTCGTACTTAAAAGATGTATAAATAAAGGATTCACTTTTGATGGATATAAAAGGGCAATAAAAAGGGTGAAGGATATTGATTGTCTGGTTAGAACATATTTACTGCTAAAACCTCCATTTTTGACAGAAAAAGAGGCTGTACAAGACACGCTACAATCTATAGAAAAAGTTTCAGATTTATCAGATATAATATCGATCAATCCTGTAAACGTACAAAAAGGTAGTTTAGTAGAGCATTTATGGTATAAGAATGTATATCGTCCACCATGGTTATGGTCTTTAGTAGAGGTACTTAGAAAAGCTGACTTAGAAACAACTTTAGTTTCTTCTAAAGCAGGCTTAGGTTCAGAGAGAGGTCCTCATAATTGTGGTGATTGTGATGATGAAATCATCGATAAAATAGATAGATTCAATCTAACTCAGGATAAATCAATATTGGAAGGTCTATCAATAGACTGCAGTTGCAGAACTAAATGGAAAAAAGAAAAAGAGTTGGGTAATTACCTTTTCTTTAGAGGCGATCCAGATATTTTAAGCAATAGATACGCTGGATATATCTGAATGTCTCATCATTATCTTTCTAGCGATGGAAAGGTTTCTTCCTTTTTTACCTATCGCTCTAGCTTTGTTTTCAGGTTTAACTTCAACAGTTCCATGCTTGATATCGTTCTTTTCCTCAAGGGTGATATCTTTAACACCATAACTGTAGAAGATATTTTTCAGTAACTCTTTAGGATCATCGCTGTACTCTATAACATGAACGTTTCTATCTATTTTGTTGCTTACCTTTGTAACGTTCTTCCCACCTTTACCGATGGCCTTTTCAATATTACCTTTCTCTACTAAAAAGATAACTTTTTCAGGTATATCTATACAATCCTTGACCTTAGTTCCAGTGGTCTTCTCAAATAATGAGATATATCTAAGCGTTTTTTCATTAAATGTAATATCTTCCATTCCTTCTGACATCTTTAATCCGCCTTAATTGATAATATATTTGAATCTCCGGAGTCCATCACAGTTATCGTTGAGATTGCAAAGGGTTTGCCTGCCGCTGATCCAAGGTCCTTATTTATACCATTAAAATGGTATATCGGGACATCTTTGAATTCATTTCCCGTAAATTCTTCTTCAGGACAGTTATTTGCGACTATCAGTAATTTAGCATTACCTTCTTCAACGTTATCTTTAGCTTCTTTAACTCCAAAGCTCACTTCGCCAGTATTTACAGCGACTCTAATTTCTCTGTTTATATCCATATATTAATCCTCCATTCCAGTTATAATTTTTTGATATGCCTTTTTATCTTAACTGTTACTTATATTTATCGTTTTTATCATTTATCTTCTTTGTCCTTAGGTGCACCAGTGTACTTGACCTGTACTGCACCGGTGCCCTGAGTGATAGGTTGTCCAACAATAACATTTTCAGCTACACCATCCAACTTATCGGTTTCACCGACTATTGCTGCTCTAAGAAGATGAGTACTTGTGATCTCGAAAGCTGCTCTTGCGAGTACACTTGTCTTCTTACCAGACACACCATGTCTACCTATAGCTTTTACATCTCCTTCGTTTGTCATCATGTCTGCAACTAGCATGATATGTCTTATATCGACTTCTAAACCCTGTTCATTTAATGTTTTCTTTGCTTCTTTAATTATTGAATTCCTTGCAGCTTCTACTCCAAGAACATTATAGATTTCAGTTGGACTGTTGGTCGAAGTATTTTCAACATTAACTCCATCGATCTTAAGACAGTCTTTAAGATTTGAACCCTCAGTGAATATTACAAATTCATCTCCCATCCTTCGGATTATTGCTCTTTTTACATCTTTTAGACCTTTTATTTTTGTGTCTTTTGCCTGTTCCACTGATTCGTGAAGAAGACTAAATTTACTCTCTTCTATACTTATGTATATAGTTTTACCTTCGATTTCAATATTCCCTGCAACTTTTCTCTTACTGTTAAGTTTGCTCACGATATCATCAAGCTCGATATTTTGATCTTTTAATGCATCCATGTTCGGTCTTATGATTATCTTTGTTTCTGCCATATCGATATCAACATCGGCGATATCTATCAGCCTTGTGATCTCTAATTTAGAGGCTATCTTCTTTGCTTCGTCCCTATTGCCTTTGATATCATCTTCAAGATGTACTTCCATGACTGGAGTACTTGGTACTTTTCTTGCATCAACAATTTCTATCATCCTTGGAAGTCCTTGTGTTACGCCTATTTCAGCTACACCAGCATGGTGGAAAGTACGCATGGTCATCTGTGTACCTGGTTCGCCAATCGATTGAGCTCCAACGATCCCAACAGATTCTTTAGGATCGACTTTTCTATTTTGATATCTCTGATTTATCATTTCTAATATCTGTTCATAATCAGATTTATCGACATCTTCTTCCTCGATCTTATTTGCAGCATCTTCGACTATTGCTCTAGGAAGGTCATAACCCTTTTCCTCGCACATATCATCAAGTTCTTTAGCTACACCTGTTAAATCTTCAAACTTCTCAGGGATGGTAATATCTTCAGGTTCGGGTTCCTTTTCTTTTTTCTTCTTTTTAGATTTACTTTTTTTCTTCGGTTTCTTCCCAACCTGTTTTTTTACTTCTTTTGCTTCTTCTTCACTCATTATTTCTGTTAAATCTTCAGTAGAAGCTTGTTTTACATCTCCAAGAAGGAATCCTTCGTCAGCTAACTTTTTTGCAAGCTCATCTTTCACTCCACGTCTTGTAAGTGCATTTATCGTGTCTTTTTTAGCCATCACTTGTCACCTCCGTTCTTCTTTGCTCTATACTCACGCATGATGTCGTCCATATCCACAGCTTTTCCTTCTTTACTCCTCATCGGATCGATACCGTCTTCACCGTAATCGAACTGTATTATTGTGTCTGCAGTATTCCTGACAGTTCCATCATCAGAAACCATCAAGTCTTCCAAAGCATTGATAAGACGTCTCTGCATGTAACCAGAACGACTTGTACGAACGGCAGTATCAACCAGACCTTCTCTACCACCCATACTATGGAAGAAGTATTCTAAAGGATTCAACCCGTCTTTGTATGAAGATTTAACGAAACCTTTTGATTCCGCACCAAGTTCTCCTCTTTTAAAGTGTGAAAGCGTTCTTTCTTCGTATCCCCTGCTTGGTCTTTCACCACGGATAGCCTGCTGTCCAAGAGCACCAGCCATCTGAGTAAGATTAAGCATGCTCGCTCTTGCACCGGTCCTTGCCATAACAACTGCGTTATTGCTTAAACCTAGATGTTTACTGGCTATCTTACCTGCGTCGTCTCTAGCTTTACCAAGTTCTTTCATGACTGTTACTTCTAGTGTTTCTTTTAGATCTCTTCCAGGTAACTGCTCTAATTCACCTGATCTATAAGCTTCTACAAGATCTCTCACTTTCTCTTTAGCATTTTCAAGGACTTCGTCTATCTGTTTCCTTGCTTCTTCAGGTATATCTTCGTCTTCTATACTTGTGGTGAAACCTCTAAGAGTTATCACACCAAGTGCGATCTTTGTGATCTTATCTATGAATTCTCGGGCTCTATCAGTACCATAATCTCTCGCCAATTTATCAACGATCTCTCCTGTGAAAGCACTGACAGCATCCTCGTCTATTGTACCTGAAATCAGTTCTCCATTTTCTATCAAAACGTAAGCATCATTTTCACAATCTTTTCCTTTACATTCATCACATTTCTCACATATCGATGCCCTAAATTCTATGTTTAGGTCATCGGGTAGGAAGTGACTGAAAATATCTTTACCTTTCCAGACTTTCTCACCATCTTTTTCTATAGGTTCTGGGAATCTGTCTGTTGTAAGATTTGAAAATATACTGACGACTTCTTTTCTTGTGAAAGTAGGATTGTTATGTGTTAAGAAGAACAAGCCACTGATATGGTCCTGTATGGCTCCTATTATTGGACCACCGAATCTTGGAGAGAGGATATGTTCCTGAACTCTCATCAAGACCTTTGCTTCAGCTCTTGCTTCCTCACTCTGCAAAACGTGAAGGTTCATCTCGTCACCGTCAAAGTCCGCATTGTAAGGTGGACATACAGCTAGATTTAATCTGAAAGTCTTACCTGGTACGATTTTAACTTCATGTGCCATCATAGACATCCTGTGCAGTGATGGCTGCCTGTTGAACAGTACTATATCTCCATCTTTTAAACCCCTCTCGATCGTAAAGCCAGGTTCGATCTTTTCAGCAACATTTTCTGCGTTTCTATCTGTGACTCTTATTCTTCTACCATCTGGTCGGATAAGATAGTTTGCTCCAGGTGCATATTTTCCATTTTCTGTAGGTTCAGGACCTTTTTTCACCATTTCCTTTGATCTTTCTAAGTTAAGTTCTGTGACTTTAACAGGTACCGTCAATTCTCGTGCTGCTTTTTCTGGTACACCGACTTCATTTATAGAAAGCCAAGGGTCAGGTGAGATAACTGTTCTGGATGAGAAATTAACTCTTTTACCGCTTAAGTTCTGTCTGAATCTACCTTCTTTCCCTTTTAATCTTTGGATCAGAGTTTTCAGTGTTCTACCACTTCTATGCCTTGCTGGTGGAATACCAGAAGTTTGGTTATCGAAGTAAGTAGTTACATGGTATTGTAACAAGTCCCAAAGATCTTCAACGATAAGCTGAGGCGATCCAACGTCTCTGTTCTCTCTTAATCTTTGATTAATCCTTAGGATATCCACTAATTTATGTGTAAGATCGTCCTCTGACCTATCTCCTGATTCTAGAGTGATCGAAGGTCTTACGGTTACAGGTGGAACCAACAAAACAGAAAGTACCATCCATTCAGGTCGTGTCACATCAGGATCGATACCAAGTGGGATCAAGTCCCTATCAGGTATCTTTTCCAATCTTGCCCTTACTTCTTTTGGTGTTAATTTTGTGTTGTCCTCTCGGAACGTTGTTGGCTTGTCAAGCATTATCTTTCTTTGCTCAGCTTTACAGTGAGGGCAAATCTTGTTCTTTCTAGCATCTTTTGATACTTCTTTAGCTATGGACCTGATATCTAGTGGATCTCCACCTAGATTTTCTATTTGATTAATCCTGTTTATATTCGCTTCAGCTTCTTCGTCAGGCAATAAAATTCGACCACATTCACTGCAAGTTGATCTCAATAATTTCTTTATTTCTTTTACATATCCAATATGGATAACGGGCATTGCTAACTCGATGTGTCCAAAGTGACCAGAACATTGGTCTACCCTTCCACCACAGGTTTTACACCTTAAACCAGGTTCGATAACACCTAGATGTGTGTCCATCAAACCCATCTCTATAGGGAAACCATCATCATCGTATGTGTCAGGGGTTATGATCTTAGTAGCTGATAACTCTCTAATTTCATCAGGGGACATGTAAGCAAATTGAATACTCCCTATCCTTTTGGAGACTCCTTTATTTCGGCTCATTTTTGATCCTCCAATCTAAGTCTCATGGTAACTCCAAGTGACCTCAACTCATCCATCAATAATTTGAAAGCATATGATGTCTGTATCTGGTGAACATTTGATTTTTCACCACACACTGGGCATCTCAATTCCCCATTACTATCTAATATTGCTATATGGCCACAGTCGGGATTACCACAAACGTATTCTGTTGTACCATCTGATTGATCTAATAATCTATCTTTGATCACCATGGCTGCACCGTGACCTATCAGACAATCTCTTTCCATCTCACCGAACCTCAGACCACCTTGTCTGGATCTACCTTCTGTGGGCTGCCTGGTGAGTATCTGAACAGGTCCACGAGATCTCATGTGAAGTTTACCGGAAACCATGTGATGTAACTTCTGATAATAGATGACTCCAACAAAAATCTCTGCTTGTAGCATCTTTCCAGTACGCCCATCGTAAAGTATTTCAGTACCATTGTGTTTGAATCCGGATTCTTTCAATGCTTTTCTTAAAGCATCTTCTTTTTCACCGCTGAATGGCGTACCATCAACAAATCTACCTTTCAGTGAACCTACTTTTCCACCAAGCATCTCCAGCACGTGAGCGACTGTCATCCTCGATGGAATAGCGTGTGGATTCAATAATAAGTCAGGCACAAGACCGTTTTCGGTGAAAGGAAGGTCTTCAGGCTCAACGAGTTTACCTATAACTCCTTTTTGACCGTGTCTTGAAGCGAATTTATCTCCAAGCTCGGGGACTCTTTGATCTCTAACTTTTACTTTCACTAACCTGCTTCCGTCTGAGGATTCTGTCAGCATGACTGAATCTATCCAACCTTGCTCTCTAGGACGTACGATCTTTGATGTTTCTCTTCTCTTCTGAGGTGCCATGAAATCAGTATCTTCCTCAAGGAACCTTGGTGGTGAAGTCTTACCAACTAATACGTCACCACCGTTGACCTTTGTTTCAGGACTTATAAGACCGTCTTCGTCTAAATTCTTGTAAAGATGATCGCTTCTTGCTCCTCTAACATCTGGGTCGGGTATTTCAAAGCTGTCTTCCTGCCCTCCAGGATATCTTCTTTCTTCAGCTGTATAAGTTCTAAAGAATGTAGACCTTGCCAGTCCTCTGTCGATTGCTGCTCTGTTCATGATAAGAGCATCTTCCATGTTATATCCATGGTAAGACATGACAGCGACAACGAAGTTCTGTCCAGCAGGTCTGTCGTTGAAGTTGACCCATTCCATCGTTTTGGTCTGTAAAAGAGGTAACTGTGGATAATGTAAAAGATGTTCTCGAGTATCAGGCCTATATCTGTAATTCGAAGCATTCAGACCCAAAGACTGCTTCATCATGTTCGCACCCATCGAACATCTTGGTGCTGCGTTGTGTTCTGCATATGGGACAAGACCTGTTGACGCTCCGAGGATGAGCAGCGGATCGATCTCCATGTGAGTATGGTCTTCAGTAAGTTGGATTTCTCTTTCCATCTCTCCTCCGCATTTCTTACATTCCAAAATAGCGGTCTCCTTATCTTCACCCATGTTGGGCCATGCTATATCTGCTTCGGACAAAGGTGAATCACAGTGTTCGCACATTCCTGGGATATCGAATGGGTAGATTGCAACGTAGATATCCTCTTCTTCTTCGGCATCTATCCATTCTATAATACCGTTATTAAATAATGATTCCAAATCTCTTTTACCTTCCTGCAGTTCGTCCATTATTTCATTGGTAAGTTTTAGATTACCATCTTCTACCACCAGAAGAGGTCTTCTGACCCTTCCTTCATCGCAGTTGATGATCACTTCATCCATCTTTGGGTCGTGTCTGATGTTCACTTCGTCAGATAGATTACCTTTTCTTCTTTCTTTTCTTACATTTTCAACAAAATCATTAGGGTTTTCTACTAATCCTACTAAATCACCGTTGAGATAAACTTTAGTAGATGGTCCTTGCCTTCCACTCATCTGCTGCAGTCCAATGTCATGTAACTTCCATCGGACTTCCATCGACTCGGCTCCTTTAGATACATCTATCATTATTGCTGAAGTCTTTACCAAACCACAGTTCTGACCTTCTGGAGTTTCATTTGGACATAGACGACCCCAATGCGTTGGATGAAGCTCCCTAGCTTCAAAGTGAGGTTGACTTCTTGATAAAGGTGATTTAACTCTTCTAAGATGACTGATAGTACTCATGTTGGAGGTTCTGTCCAATAACTGAGATATACCAGTTCTTCCTCCAACCCAGTTACCTGTAGCAAGTGCATGTCTCAACTTGTTTGTCAGCAGATCTGGTCTTATAGAAGATCTTAATCTGATCTCACCTTTCTTTCTGTAATTTCTTTCTAATTGATATTTGAGGTCTTTTAATAAGTTTACAACTGAAACCCTGAATAGATCGGCCATAAGGTCTCCAGCTAACTTCATCCTCTTGTTAGCATAGTGGTCCTTATCATCAGGCTCTCTTTCACCCATGGAGAGTTCAAGTATGGCCCTTGCCATCCTACCAAGGTAGTGAGCTTTTTTCTTTCTGTCCTCTTCTTTATCTCCTAGATGAGGTAAAAGTGATCTATCTAGGATGGATTCTATCTTTCTTCTTCTATATTCTTCTGCTTGACCTGTAGCGAATTTTCTTTCAAGATATGCCATAGCATCTTCTTTATCATAAACTCCGTCTGGTGAATAATCTTCTTCTTCTTGACACATTTCTATGTTTGCGAATACGGTACTGGCCATCTCTGGATCGGTGACGATAGATTCATAAATTTCTTCATCACTTTCCATGCCAAGAGCCTTCATAAGAACTACTAATGGTATATCTCCTCTAGCTGTAGGTACTGAAACAGCTATCATTCCATCTTTCTTCTTTTCCATCACTGTCAAAGCTCTAAAGCCATGTCTCTGGGAGAAAATTTTAGCTACTTCAATCTCACGACCATACTTTTCATTGATCTCACACATGACTCTGTTAGAAGCCATGTCTTCTACAGCCATTAGATTTCTTTCAGTACCACCTATGATGAAGTAACCTTGTGGATCGCATGGATCTTCGCCAAGGTCTGTTACCTTATCCTCATAAGATTTTTCAATATATTCTTTACTTTCAATATCTGAATTTAAAATCTCTTCCATTGTATTATCGATATTATCTGGATGGATATTGCAGATTTTAGAACCTATCATAATGGGCATCTTCCCTATATTTATCCATTCAGGTTCTTCTTCAATCCCATCTCTAATTACTGTGAATTTCATCTCAATTTCTGATTCGTAATATACATCTCTAAGACGTGCTTCCTGAGGAGTTAACTTATGCTGTGAACCACTGGCCTCTTTAACGGTTGGTCGTTTTATTCTTAACGTGGGCTCTGAATTGGGGTCTAACTGATCCCCATCGCTCCTTTTCCTTCCAACTCGTATCTGTATATCCTGTCCGTCGACTTTTTCAGGATCTAATTTTATCTTACCCCACCCTTCTTCCTGAAATCCTATTCTGATATTGTCAACGATCTTTTGAGCTCTACTGTTAGGATTGTCAACTGTAGGAAGAAAATCATTAACAGAGGACATATGGTGTCCAACTACGCTAGTTTCCTCAAAGAAAGAATCAACTAAATCTCTCATCTTAATACACCCTTTTTAAATTATCTTTTTACAACTAATCTGTAGGCTTTCGCCACTCCAGCAGTTTTACTCTCACGTTTTACTTCAATAAGTCTACCTAGTTCAATATCTCCATGAACTTTTTCTAATTGTTGAATTACTGGATCGGTTTTCAATATCTTAGGGAGGTTCTGTTTTTCTACTTCTAACTCCTCTAAAATTTCATCTTCTTTTTCTTTTGGAACGAGGTGATGTTCAGGTACCATTCCGTGGTCTAATACGTTGAATCTACCCATTGTCATCCCCCATTTGAGGTTTATTTCCATTAATCATATTTTTTATTCTCCATTGGTTAGATATCAGCTTAATGGGAGATGGGCCTGTGGGGAATTCCGAAAATTGTCATGGCGACAATTTATTTTCGAACCCCAGACCACCTGGTTAAAAGCCAGATGCTCTATCCAGGGAAAGATCTGTACGCTCTCTCCTACCTGGCTGAGCTACAGGCCCATCGGGAGCGGCAACTACCGACTTAAAGGTACCCTATATTTAAATCTGTTCATTGCCATGGGGTTTTAAATTTAACCTTTTAGGATAGTACCGCTTTCTCTCCTTCTAAATTCCTAGAATAGTTCACATATAAGTATATTTTCACTGTTATACTCTTAAAACCTGGTCCAAACGTCTTTTAAAGGTTTTTTAGGTACTTTCAACTTCCCATTTTCATAATAGTATTCAACATTTTCCGGATCTTCAAAAGTTTCTGATCTCTCATCAGGATATCCCATCGCGACTAGAAGTTTTAATTCATGATCTTCTGGTATAGGTAGAATTCGATTCAATTTTTCTTTATCAATAGCGCCAAGTATGCAGGACCCTAGACCTTCATTGAAAGCTGTCAAACAGATACTTTGAGCAGCGATACCGATGTCGTTATCCCATCCCTTTTCCTTATGTTTTAGTATGGCTATGTAGGCTCTAGGCATTTCATCTTTGGTTGGCTCCCAATCAATATAACCTGCCCACGATGTGGCTGAAAAAACCTCTTCTAGTTTCTTAGTAATTGTTATGAATTTTAATGGTTGTATATTGGCTGCAGTAGGAGATAACCTACCTGCATTTACACATTTTTTCAAGATCTCTTTATCTATGTCTTTTTGTTTGAATTTTCTGATGCTTCTTCGTTCTTTTATAGCTTTGTATGTATCCATGGATGGTTATTGGCAGATTGATATAAATCATTTTATGAGACAATTCACATAAGATCGTCTTTAACTTAATAAATATATAATTGATAATTCCTCCAAACTTTTTTTATTGGACTTTAATACAATCATATCTAATGAAAAATATTTTATACTCTTGGCGAACTTATACTTACCCGTAAAATAATATATCAGTATGGAGGAAAATTATGTCTAAAAAGAAAGTTTATAGTGAAAGAGTAATAGGGATGCTGGTAATTAGCTTTTTGATAATTAGTTTATTTACACCCCTTGTATCATTCTTATCTGAAAACACTACAGATAATGTAAAAGCGAATGAGATGGCCCTTACTTCCAGTGGGGATAATTGGAATATAGATACTACTGTTTATTTAAATGGTTCAGCTGGATCTAGAGAGTTCAAAAAAGACTGCAACATCAACATTAAAAATGGAGGACAATTAAACATAAACAATGCAACCTTATCCCTGACAGTTGATGGTGAAGGACATACGTGGAATATTTCTATAGAAAATGGAGGAGTTTTAAAATTATGGAATAGTACTATTAAGACCCAGCCTAGAGACTCTCAGTTAAGGCCATTTTTGAAGACGGATATAACTGCTGAGGAAGGGTCAAAGATTTTTATGGAACATAATTCTTCATTTAGATTTCCGGGATTTGTTCATGTTGATAATTCTATTTTACAGATGGTAAATTCTTCATTTGACAAATTGAATAATGTACCAGAGTATGATTATTTATGGGATGGCACTGGAAATGATTTTAATACAGATCTGAAAGACAATCAATATTGTCCGATCTTGTCCGTAACAGATAATTCTGAATTTTTAATGGAAAATTCTGAGATAAATAATTATTATAAAAATGAAAATTTTCCAGATAGAGACCCAGATAACATATTAGATAATCCCTCCGCTAGATATATGAAATGGTTTCCATTGGATGACTCGGGTAACCCACTTAGCGAATTAGAAGATAATGAAGATGATGAATATTACAGTATTACATCGGGTGGTGACCCACTCAAAATAGATAAATGGTATCTTTATAATCCCATGGTTCCTGAGCAATTGGTAGATGAATATCCATACATTAATCCGATCAATAGAATAAGTTCGCTATATTTACAGATAGATTATGAAACAGAGGTTAATTATTCTAACGAGGATCCTTTAGAATACTACAGTCCTGAAAATTCTGATTGGCATGACGCCTTTACGATTAAAAATACAACTAGGATTGGAAATCCAGTATCAGACTCAGCGGATGTATGGGAAATAGATTTAAGTAAATTTAATATCGAATCTGTAGGTGGTGTGAAGCGATTAGTTGAAAATTTGAGTATAAGACTATATAACAATGATACGCAGGACGAATCAGCTATCAATGTTAACGGATTGCGGTTGATTTCAGCATATAATAATGATATAAATATTCATAATTCAAAGTGCACTGTTATTAACAGTCATATAGATGTAGATTATGTAAGCAGTGATATTGATCCAAGAGAAGATCAATCAACTGTAACGGATAACACAACTTGGATGCAAGATTCCAAGATGAGTCATAGTGTATTGAGAATGATAGACTCTGAATTCAAGTCATACGGATTGACTCATTCTGGTGATAGAACATCTTATGGTGATCCATTGATGGTTCTTAATGACAATTCAAAGAATAATACCTGGATATACAGATGGCTCACTGTAAAAGTTACGGATAATGAGGGTAGACCTTTACCAGGCGCATCATTGGAAGCAAATCCAGCTTATTATGAATCTACAGACTTAATCAACCGAGTGAATGAAAGAAACAATATATATAATAATCCAGAGGCATGGAGTTATCTAAATGAAACAGGTTATGGTAGATACGACATTGATAGTGGAAGATTTATTGCTAATGATAATGGGTTAGTAACTTTATTCTTAGCTTCAGACAGAATCAACCAACCAGAAGATTGGCCTAACAGTAAGTTTGTAGGCAACTATGAATTGGATGTTACGTATAGAGATGATTCACAGGAAATCTGGAAAAATTCTACTCAAGCCATCAGTTTATCCTCTTTCCCAGCGATGAATAGATCAGTGAATCATAAATATTACAACTTTGAGATGGAAGTTCCTCTACCAGATATAGCTGTCCAGGATACGGATCTGAAGTTGATCTCAAATGGAGAGAGTCCAAATTTTATATCTGTTGGGGATACGTTAGAAATCAATCTAACGATGCATAATATTGGTGATTGGAAGGCATCTGACTTTGATGTATCATTCTATTTAAACGATACAAAAGATTCGAATCTATTAGACACAATTCATGATAACTCAATAGATGTGGGAGGAAATAAATCTATAGAAATACAATGGGAACCAACCCATATAGGTAATTACAACATTTTAGCCATGGTTGATCCTGATGATAAAATCTTAGAATTGAATGAATCGAATAACGTAGCTAGCAACAGTATAAATGTGGGTAATAAACCTGATTTGTTTGTAGATACAGTATTCATCGAACCATCAGATAGGGTCCTGAACAGGACAAGTCTGAATATTTCAGCTAGAATTGGTAATATTGGAGGTTCTGATGTATCGAACGTTGAGGTATCATTTTCATATAATTCTTCTGATAGCCCATCTTATGAACATATCACTACTGAACAGATAGATATCCCTGGCAACAATTCGTTTGTAAGTACAGGTGGATTCGAATGGGACTATCCAGGGTTAGGTAATTACACTTTGAATGTAACTGTAGATCCAAATGGGGTAATAGATGAGATGAATGAAAGTAATAATGAGAAGTATAGAGATATTGACGTATATTCTTATCCGGATCTACGAGTTGAAGATAGAGATTTCACTATTCTATCTGGCTCTAGTATAGTTAGAGGGAATAAGTTAGATATGGAATTGACTGTACATAATGTTGGTGATGTATCAGCAGACGATATCAACGTTTCATTTTATTTAGATATCCAAACTCCGGATAGACTTATCGCTTATGATACTATACCTTCGCTTTCTGATGTTGATTCAACAACGATACAGACTAACTGGACAACTGATATTTTAGGACCCCATAATATTATTGCTGTAGTTGATCCATCGGATGAAATTACTGAAATTAATGAAACAGATAATGAAGCCCAAACACCCATAATGATTTATGAGAAACCTGACTTAACAGTTGAATCGATCAATTCTCAAAAAGGGTTTGAAGTGATGAATAATACAGACTTAACGTTAAATTCAACTATTAGCAATATTGGAGGTTCTGATGTTGAGAACGTTGAGGTAAGGTTTACTGCTATCGGTGAGACTACTGAAACTGTTATTGGTAGTGTCAGAGTAGATGTTCAAGGAAATTCTTCTACCACAGTCAGCCCTAATGTAAATTGGAATAATATTACGACTGGAAGTTATGAGATATTAGTTGAAGTGGATCCAGCGGGAGAAATCGATGAGCTGAATGAAGATAATAACAATTTATCTAGAACACTGAATGTACTGAGTGAACCTGATTTGACACCTGTAGATTTTACCGTTTCTGAGGACATGATAGTTGAGAATGATATTCTTTACATGGGAACAAAAGTTAAAAACCAAGGTGGATGGCCTGCTGAGGATATAAATGTATCTTTCTATGTAGATAAAGGTACTAGATCAGAGATTCTTGTTCATAAAGAAACTATATCTCAGCTAACTTCAGGTGAAGAAAGTGCTCTTATCAGCACGCAATGGGAAGCTAATATATCTATAGAAAGGCTTAGACAGATAAGAACCATATCAGTTCATGTGAGTGAAGATATGGAAACGGTTACCGATAACAACCATGCAGAAAAGGAAGTTACTGTTTACAAAGAAGCTAAGGTTTATTTCAACAAAGAAAATACAACATACTCTCCTGATAGATTGATACAAAAGGGTCAAGAGGTAAACTTCAGTTTTGAAATAATCAATTCAGGTGGTTGGAATGGAACAGTTGATGTGACTTTATTCGATGGCGAAAAGGTTGAGTCTAATATAGTGAATCAAACCTTTATATATCTTGAAAATGCAACTATAAATGAAACATATAGTATAAAATCAAATATTGGTTGGAGTCCTACTGAACGAGGTTATCACGATCTGCATCTTGTCATTGGTTATGAAAATGGAATAAAAGGCGAAGACGAATTATCTTGGACCATACCAATATTCAGTGAAAATTATGGTTCCGATATCATAGTTAGTGGATCTAGCAGTGAAACTTATACTGACGAGTATGGTTTATCTGGATTTGTAGTCGTTGAAGACAGTGGAACTTTAACAATAGGAGAAGAAGAAAGAACAACGATGTTTAGATTGGAGATGGACAGAGATGGAAGATATGGTATTATCGTTCGTGACGATGGAAGGTTGATTATTGATAATGCAGAGGTTTATTCTCCAGATCATGAATTTGAAATCATCCTGTTAGACGACGCTGAACTCATAATTAGAAATGAAAGTAATATGAGAGAAAGTGTGAATCTGAGATCAGTAGGAGAAAAATCACCAAACATCAGAATAGAGGATAGTACTGTTTCAGGTGATATAAATATATCAGGAGGGAATTTACATGTAGACGAAAGTGAGTTCTCTTCTAATAACATTAATATTAATCCAGATGAAGTCTATATTAGAAATTCAACATTCGAAGCACCTTTGGATGATTTTGTCGATACCAGGGGCGAACTGATTGGAATAGACGTTCCAAACAATGATATTGCAGTAACAGGTGAAGGTGAAATTTATTATCACAGGTGGATCAGATTCAACGTAGAAAGTAATGGATCTTATCCTCTAGAAAATGCAGAAATAACCATGTCATCTAGAGATACAGATTATTCTATAACTGGGCATACTGATGCTCAAGGAGTAGTATACCTGTCAGTATTGACAAATAGAATAATGTCTGAAAACCAACCGGTTCATAACTATGAGATATATGGAAATTACATGGAGAATTACGAGTATGGTCCAATAGGAAAATATTTAGAGACATATGTCAGCAGCCAAACGATAGATATAACCTTTGATGATGTCAAATTCCCTGATCTCTATTTGAATGAGAGGGATATCTCATTTAGTCAAGGTGAGCTAACAGCTGGCGATGTATTATGGATAAATACGACTGTTAGAAATCAAGGTTTAGGAACAGCTCAGGACGTAGAGGTAATTTATTGGTTAATGACTGGAGATCAGACATATACGGAAATTGGTAGTGAATCAATAAATGAACTTGCACCAAGTGGTATTAGTGAAATAAGTTATGAATGGTCTACAGAGATGACGAATGAATCAATGTTGGATGAAAGTAGAACTATAAAGATCGAAATAAATCCTGACATGAATCCTTTGAATGACATAGACCCATCTAATAATAACGCTAGCTCAACAGTTTTAATCAAATCACCACCATCTTTTGAATTTACACAGAATATGGAATTGCTATTAGATGGAACAAGCTATGAACAGAAGACAATCAATGAAATGGATGTATTAACTATAAAAGCTCAAAACATATTAAATTCTGGTGGTACCGACGTTAGAAATGCTAGTTTGAAAGTTACTGTAGATGATATTACATTGATGACAGAGACTATCGATTTGAATTCAATGGGAACTTATAATCTTTCACATGATTGGGAAGTGAATTTAACTGGAAGTCAAACAATAACGGTTTGGATACAATCGTCTAAAGAGGATCCGGAATATTCGAATCACGTCTCAAAAGACATAGAGATAGAACCTGTTGAAATATCTATAACTAGTATCAACTTACCTAAAGATCCAAAACCAAATCAGGATATATCAGTTAGTGGAGTGATAGAAAATGATGAAGGCAAGTCTTTGGAGGGAATAAGAGTAAGTGGGTATCTTGTAAATGATAAAGGAAACAAGAAAACTTCTACAAAATCAGCCCTCACTAATGATAATGGTTATTTCATGATGACCTTTAAAACACCGAGCGATGGTGGAAAATATAAAGTCGTATTTGAACCAGATGTAGAGGGTTCTGAACAGATACAATCGGATAAATCATTTGAAGTTCAGACTGATGAATTCCCATGGTGGATCGTTATCGCGGTTGTTGTTATTGCAATTGCTGCAGTTGCATTTGTGATCCTTTATCTGACTTATTTCGGAGCAGGTGAATATGTTGAATGTGGAAATTGCGGTGCAACGATACCAGCAGATTCTAAGAAGTGTCCAAAATGTGGCGTGGAATTCGACACAGATACTGTAAAGTGTAGTGAGTGTGGAGAATGGATCCCAGCAGATGCAGACATATGTCCAGAGTGTGGCGCAGAGTTCATTACAACAGGAGAAGAAGTTGAGGAATATACAGAGAGGATGAAGAATCAATATCAAAAATACAAGGATAAATTCAGAAGAAAAGCAGAAGATGAAATGGAAGAAGAGCTCACTGATGAAGAATTCATGGAATGGTGGAAAGATCAACCATCTTACCTAACATTTGACGAATGGTTAGAGAGAGAAGAGATCAAGAGAAAAGAAGGAAGTATAGAATGTCCAGAATGTGGAGCGTTGAACAGTGTTGATGCAGCAGTATGTCAGAAATGTGGTAGTACTCTTATAGAACTGGAGGAAGAGCCAGAAGAAGAAGAGGAGGAAGAGCTTCCTGAAGAGGAAGAAGGAATGGAAGAAGAGCTCGCAGAAGAAGATGAAGAGCCTAAAGAAACAGAACTGGAAGAGAAAGAAGAAGAGAAAACAAAGAAAGTTAGAAGAGTAAAGAAGAAACCAAAGAAGAAAAGAGTGAAGAAAAAAGTAATAAAGAAACCCTCTAAGAAGGAAAGTGAAGAGAAATCAGAAGAAGAGGGTACAGCAGAGGAAGAAGAGAAAGAAGAAACAGCTGAAGAATAAAGACTTTCAACTCTTTTAAGACATAATACCCTTTATTTTTTCTATTATTTTATTATGGTGGGTTAGTGGATTAGTTGAAAATGGCAAATATTTTAGCATGATAAAGCTTAATGTCACGATAAAAAGTTGTTAAATGTATAGCAATCATAAATATTCAAAAATTTTAATACCTGAAGAAATCAAGTTCAATCATTTTTAGCAATTTAATTCTCCACTACATCGTAGAATTTGTTGAAGTAAGCCATGGCTTTAATATAATAGTAAAAAACAATTGGTTTTTAACCTTGTATATCTATTTCAACCTTGGAGTTTGTTACTTGTATATCTGAGATGTCGCTGATATCTATGTTTAATTGATTTTCACTAACCTCTGTGAGACTGCCTGAGTTCAGATCGGTTTCATTAGTAAACCAGCTTTTCCATGCTTTCATATATTCTGTTTTAATTGTAAAGTCAAAATCTGATATATCTGAACTAAATGTACTTCTACTTCTAGATAACAGTTTAGCTGTAACTCCAACGCTTCCAGCACCACCATGTCTTGAGTCATCACCCACGATGTCAATTATACTTATCTGCATATTGTAAGAACCGTTACTAACTTCATTTATCGAAATTGGTGGACTAGCCCTTACAATCGATTCCTCATCCTGTTCTAGGATTATCGCGCCGTATTCATATACCAATGTTTGTTGTTCGAAATATCTGTTTAAAACATTGATCGATATATTACCACTAGCAGAAAAGCTGTATGCGTTATCATCGTGTCTAAATGAAAGAATCATGCCAGAAGAAGAATTACCCCAGTAAGATTCCTGAGAAATGATACCCATCGTCTCCTCTGCAAACATTGGTATTCCTTCCGAACCTAATTTTATCGAAGTATATGTAGGATAACTCTTATAATTGTTCAAGATAAGACTGTCGATATTACCTTTCATCTGAGCAAATTGACTTTTTACTTCATCCATATGGTATGCTTCGTTATCTTCCATCCATACAGGTACATACTGCTGAGTTATTAATGAAAAAATGCTTAGGAAAATAAGGAGAGCCATTATCGTACCAACTGTGGTTGCGACTCCCTCTTCTGAATCCTGAATTTTCTTTCCATTTATCCCCTTACGTTTCATATATATCAAACTCCTTCAATTAATAGATCCACTTTTTGATTCACCCAATTTTTCTCTTACCATTTCCATAACAGATTTTTTATCTCTGTAATATGAAGATATTGTGTGAGCGAAGTCTTCATAATTGGTTATTTCCTCTTCTTTCAAGTATTCAAGGACTTTTTTCCTCCTCTTAACTTCTCTTTCCATCTCTCTCTGGGTCCAATTTTTAGCTTGTGCCACCTTACTGTAAACATAACTGTGACCACTGTAGTTAAATGAATCATCAGCGGGGTTCCATGTATATGCTTGATTCGTGATCAGCTCTTCAGTGTCAGGGTCGACACCAACCACTTCAGTTATTGATTTGATACGACGTACCATCTTTGTACCGACTTTAACTTTTGCCTGCAATAGAACTATATCCAGGGCACCGACTAAAGCTCTTGGCAGATTGATTGGGTCGTTTTCCATCCTATTGACCATGGTCTGAACATCATCAGCATGGAATGTAGTATACGCACTTTTACCCGTAGCCATAGCTTGGAAGACTACGTATGCTTCTTCGCCTCTTACCTCACCGACCATCAGGTATTGAGGTCTCTGTCTCAACGCTGCTTGAAGCAGCTCAAACATGTCTATCTCTCCAGCTTTCTGGCCACTCTCGTCGGTCTCTCCAAAACCGCTTCTTGTGAGTAGTGGTACCCAGTTGTCGTGTGGTAAATTTAATTCTCTGGTATCTTCTATACTAACAATCTTCATCTGAGGAGGGATAAACAATAAGATCGCGTTGAGTGTAGTTGTTTTTCCAGAAGCAGTACCCCCACAGATAAGCATTGATTGTCTGTTTTCTATTGCTATCCAAGCGTATGCCATCATCTCAGGATTGAATGTTTTAAATTGTATAAGACTAATAGGGGTGTATGGTTCTTCTTCAAATCTCCTTATTGTAAAGGAAGACCCTTTCTGGGTAACATGAGTACCCAGGGTTTCTTGTAAACGTGATCCATCAGGCATAGTAGCATCGAGCATAGGGTCGGCTACAGAGATATGTTTACCACTCCTTTGAGCTAACCATACGACGTAATTATCTAATTCTTCTGAAGTCTCAAAAACAACATTTGACTTCATAGAGCCATATTTTCTATGAAATACGTATATTGGAATACCCACGCCATCACATGATATATCTTCCGGTTCAGTATCTTTCATCATCACGTGTATGGGTCCGAAACCAAGGAAATCTCTTCTGATATAATAAAGGATTCTATCTTCAGATATTGGTCTTAAAGAAACATCAAGATCCTCTAGAATATTGTGCACTTTGTGTTCTAAATATTCTTCTCTTTCCTCTTCATCTTCGATTTCTATCAATTCAACCCTATCTATAACTTGATCTTTTACAGTTTTTAATACTTCTTCTTCATCTTCATCAAGATCTGGCTCTATAACTTCATAAATATACTCGTTAGAAGTATTGTCATATTTTATGCGGACGTAAGAATATGGTGATTCTACCTCTGATACTTCTATTTCTTTAATACTTTCGTCAGCAATTTTAGGTATCTTGGTGATTTCACTACCATGTTCCTCATCAACACCTTCTTCTGATTTTGGCAAATATACTTTTTTAGGTTTTTTATTATTCATGTTGAGACTTGTGATCGAATTCAACTTTTCCTTCAGTTTTTCACTCATATTAGTAGCCATTTTGGTCACCTTATACCATTAAACCTAATCCTCCAAACAGTATTCGGAGTGAAACAAATCCTATCAAGATAAGTATAAAACTATGTTTCATACCATTGGTTATTTTTCCAGATTGTAAAACACCTGCTACTAGACCATCACCTATGCCGTGTGCAAATACCGCTAAGGCAAATATGTATTTGATAACTGGTATATTTTCTGTTTTTATATCAGCTCCCATTCCACCGCCACCGCTGACTTGACTCATTTCACCACCTTGGAGTTGTGTTCCAGCTTGTGCCATCTGGGATAGGAACTGACTGCTTAGAATTATAATAACTACGATGAAAACAGCGTAAGAGATGTATATTACAGCAAGATACGATGTCATAGCTATTTTTTGTTCATCTTCAGACATATGGACTTGCTTAGCATCTTTAGAGACCATATTAAGAACGTCTGCAACGTTTCCTCCTGCATCGTTGGCTTTTATTATTATAGCCACGACCCTGTTTACAAGTGGCGTATCCACCCTTTCAGCAAATAGATTAAGGGCTTGATTTGCAGGCACACCCCACTCTATTTGTGCTGCCATCTTCTTGATCTCAGGTGTTAATTTTCCATATCTACCAGAAGAGGATACTACAATAGCATCCGCTAAGGTCATACCAAATCTACCCGCTTCAGCCACGTCTCTTAGAAAATCCGGGAGCCTTCTTTCGATTTTTTCTATCTGTTTTTGTTTATGACTCACATAGAATCCAAATGGTCCAAAGAAAGCCATCGCAGCTATCATAGCCCAGTCTAGTGTCTCTAAAGGCAAATTTATATCAGGTGGCATCTTTGGCCTTGTACTAGGATCTCCTGCAACTTCTGGTTGCGACATAGGTACATATTGGATATCGATAAAAGCAAGTGTTAAGAATATTAAACATAATATAATTGATATCATCAGTATTTCTTTCGTATAACCAAGAGATAATACCCTTTCCAGATTGCTTTTCTTTTTATCTTCCATCATTATCACTAATCCTGATTAATCAACCATATTATTCCGATAAATCCAGCCTGAGCCCCAGGGATCATAATTCCGACTACTGCATAAAGCAGAGGTATAGGGTCTCCTCCGCCCATGCCACCCATAAGGGACATAATAGCCATGATAACTACTAAAAATAATGGAAATGCAACGACGACAGTAACAAATGATTCAGCCATCATTCCTAGAGTTTCCATGTTCTGCTGAACCATCAGTTCTCTCTCATTTTGATACTCTTCTAATTTACTTTTAAAGTATGGTTTCAGCTTACCACCAGAGCTTGAAGTTGTAATTACACCCTGAAGAAATTCTTGGAACTTATCCGACGGACACCTATCTGCAGCTCTCTGCATTGCTGTCAGTATATCGATACCTAACAGTTCAGTATCCCTAGTTATCCATCTTGCTTCTTCACTTACTTCACCATATAAAGGTTGTTTTGATAATTCTTTGAATATAAGGTCTATATTGATATCTGCTGAAGACATAGAGGCAATGAAACTCATTGCATCGGACAATTTTTTATCTATTTTCTTGCCTCTGCTGTTTGCATTCATCCCAGGGGCCGCCATCAATCCAAAATATGTTGTAACGGGTGGGAAAACAGCTATAATAGCTCCAAAAACATATCCAAAAACACCCAACATCGAAGCCAATATAGGTCCAGCTATCAGCCCTGCAGCTACACCAGCGATAAGGGCAAATATGGTGCTCATCCAAACATATGCTATGTACTCTTCCACCCTTATTTTCATATGTGCTTCTAGTAGGTCATGTTCAAGTTCAGATTCTTCTATATCTTTATCTTTTACGAAAGGACCCATTATCCTCCAGCAAAATTGCTTATAAGGTGATAGATCGAGGTATTCTGGAACTACTGATTTTGGTAATTTGACCATGTGTGGCCCATACTTTTCTATCTTATCACTGGTTTTAGCTCTTTTAGTGGATAAAAATGACCCACGCTTAAATTCAAACCCTTTAAATATATTTTTAATTTCTACCATCCTCACCCTCCGTTTTTCTTCTAATCCTTGCTAAGGTTTCATCCGGCTCTTTATAATATGAGGTTACTATTTTTGAGATTTCTTTATAATGTGTTAAATTCTCGTTAACAAGGTAATCAATTACCTCTATCCTATCTTCAAATTCTTCCATCATTTCTTCCTGGGTATAATTTTTCATTGCTTGTATGGAATCAAAGTTGAAGCTGTGTCCTTTGTATATGAAATCGTCACTTTTTCTATCCCATTCAAAAACGGTATTGGTGATCAATTCATCGCTCTCAGGTTCAAATCCAACAATTTCTGTTATTTCTTCTATCCTTCTTACTTCCTCGTCGTTTACCCTTGCGAAAGTTTGGATTATCACAAAATCCAATGCAGTTAGTAGAACCCTTGGACAATTAATTGGTGGGTTCTCTAATCTGTGAACCATGGATTCAACAGAATCTGCATGCATGGTGGAGTATGTGGTGTGGCCAGTCGCCATCGCCTGGAACATTGTATGAGCTTCTTTACCTCTAACCTCACCAACTATGATGTAATCGGGACGTTGTCTTAAAGCGTTACGGACCAAGTCGTACATGTTGACTTCTCCTGGAGCCCTACCTTTTCCTTTACTCATCTCAGCTCCAGCTCTAGTTGTACTTGGTATCCAATTTTCATGTGGGAGGTTTATTTCCCTCGTATCCTCCAAAGATACAATCTTTAATCCAGGTGGTATGAATAAAGTAGCAGAATTTAATGTAGCTGTCTTTCCACATGCAGTACCTCCCGCAACTATCATCGACATGTTATTTTCCACCATCAGCCACATGTATGCTATCATCTCAGAATTACCTGTATTATAATTTATCAGTTTAACAGGAGTAAATGGTTCCTTTTTAAATCTCCTTATAGTTATAGAAGATCCTCTTGTCGAAACTTCCTTAGCATAGGTGGCTTGGACCCTGTGACCTTCACTCGTTGTTCCATCTAAAATCGGGTTTGAAACAGAAACTTGCTTATTACATCTTTGACCAAGTTGAATTATAAATGAATTTAGCTTTTCTTCATTTTCAAATTTTATGTCTGTTCTAATAGACTCATATTTAGAATGATAAATAAATAATGGAATATCTACACCATCGCATGATATGTCCTCTACGTATTCATCGCTCATCAAAACATCTAGTGCATTAAATCTTACATAATCTCGTACAATATGATAAATAATCCTTTTTTCAGATACTTCATTGATTTTTATACCTCTACTTTTGATGTAGCTTTTTATTGCTTCTTCTATGAATTCTTCCTTGTCTTTCTTCTCCATGGTCTCCCATTCATAGGTCAAGGTTCTGTCCAAAGTATCTGTTATCTTTTCTTTCATTTCTTTTTCTTCTTCATTTAAGTTCGGTTCAATCGCTTGATAAATGTATTCTTTACGCGAATCGTCAAATATAATTCTAGAATAGCTGAATGGTTCTCTTATGGGAATTATCTCTACTACATTCCAATTATCACTTTTTAATTCAGGTACTTTAGTATATTCAGAAATCCATTCACCAGCTCTATCACTTTTTACTCTTTCCTCGTTCACCTGATCTTGAGATAACTTGATCCTTTTTGGCTTTTTATTAGATACAGAATTTAAGTTAAATATAGAACTCAATTTATCTTTTGCATCATTTTTAATATCTGTTATTTTTTCCACAGGGCTGGCCACTCAGACCACATCTCCTTATATATTTAATACGCCTTTCTAAAAGAACTTTTCCCTAATTTTCTTAACCTACCAACATTTTGTTATTAGCATCGAAATTGCAACCTTTATTAATGTACTATTATTATTTATATGTATTGGTTTAAAATTATTTCATCAATCACTGGCCCATGAATCTAATTTTACTTCACTTTCTTCCGGACCTCTAACAAATATAACGTCACCACCTCTAAATTTAAAGTTCTTATTTGGACCATAATACCAATTTTCACCTCTTTTAACTGCAACTACCCACATACCCATTTCAATTGCTATCTTTGTTTCATCTATTGTTTTTCCCTCCAGATATGAGAATTCTTTTACAATCTTTTTTAACATGACTACATCACTTTCTTCTAGGCTTTTCTTTAAAACAGGATGAAGTTCTATTTCTCTTAAAACAACATCAGCTATGTCTAAAGCACAATCTGCGAATCTTTCTATTGCATCAGCCATTCTTATAAGAATTAAACTTCTATCAATATTTTCATCATTTTTACATTTTTGTAAAGACTTTCTTTGTATATCTTCATATAGGTTGTTTATTTGATCCTCAAGCTCTATGACTTCTTTAGCAATTTCTTTATTATTGTATAATAAAGCTGAATAGGCCAGGTCTAGCATCAATTCTGATTTGTTTTTCATCTCAATCAAATTAGCCTCTACATTTTCCATGTTTTCACATCTCCCACCTTTTCTTGCCATGAGCTATAGGTTTAAGCTCCTTATATCCTTCTTCCACGCCTCTAGTAATCAAAATATCATCACTTTGAATCATAGTATCACCGCTAGGTCCATATATCCATTTCCTTTTTCTTCGGATCGCTATTATTCTGATGCCAGTAACTGATTCTAGATGTAATTCTCCAATTTTTTTATCGGTCATATCAGAATTCTCTGATACTTTTAATGTATGGATACGTTCATCTGCTTTGCTCAATATATGAGGTAATAAAGGTCTCAGCTCAAGGTCCATATCAAGAAGTTTGACCATATCTTCCGCAGCGTCAGACAATTTTTCTGCTGCAGAAGCAATTTGAAGTAAGCCACTGAGCTGTTCAGCATCATCGATGGTTCTTGCACTTAGCATACATTTCAACCTGATCTGATACATCATCTTATCCATCTCTGATTCTAGATGGCGGACCTCTTCAGCTAAATCCTTATTATCAAAAACTATACCCGCATAAGCTAAATCAGCGATCAACTCTGAATTATCTTTCATCAGTGTCAATAGTTCTCTTACATTTGTATCTTCATACTCTATAATTTCATGTTCCTCTTCGATCTCTTTTTTTAGTTTATTTAGTTTCATAATATCACCAACCATATCATCAGAATAAGTGATCCTATACCTAAAAAGTCACCAGACGTTGTAACTATAGGGGTCAATATATTGTCAGGATCTAATCTCTTTTTAGAAGCCCAGAGACTGATCATGACAGTAATTAATATGATAGAAAATGTTAATAATATTCCAGTGCCGATGATAATTAAAAGCAATTGGTATGCTATTATCCCCAATGGTAATATTAAGGAGGAACCTGCAATGCCTAACGCTAATATTAGGTATACAAATCCACCCAGAATTAATGAAAGTAGGACATTTTTTCTCATTTCTACATCTCCCAAGGTTGGCTTGATATAACCCGAATGAAAGCCTGATGAAATTCTTGCACCCAACACGGTTCCTAAATTCCCTCCTACAGCATTTATTACTGGAAGTATAAACAATAATGTGGGTATCTCAACTAATATGGTATTGATTGAATTTAAGATTTGTCCACTAATTATACCTATGAAAGCTGTTATAGTCAAAATTGGTGCACTCTCTTTGAAAATTATTTTCCAATCGTAAGTCACCATAATATCCCTCCTATAAGTATAGAGATACTGAATAGAATAGTTAAAGTAAATACATCTCCAAGTGTTGTTAATAAGGGACCTGTTATGTTATCTGGATCTATCTCCCATCTGACTGCCATTATTATTATAAAAAATGCTATAGATGATAATATTATTCCGGATGTAAATCCAGTTACAACAGATATTAGCGATAAACTCAATAGCACTTTAAATGAAATATCGAAACCAATAAAAAGACCAGTGATGACATAAAATACAGGTAAAAGAATCGAAACAAATAAACTAAGAAAAACCGAGCTTTTTAGATTTTCTTTAGCAATATCTGAAGTGATGTTATCCCCTATCAATCCAAGATGAACTGCAGAGCCTAATCTTGCCCCCATAGCAGAAGTGATATTACCTCTCATGCCAATGATTGCAGGAACCAGTGCAATTAATCCTGGGATAATATTAATGATATCTGCCATGTTTCCTAAAATATATCCAGAAAGAGAACCACCTAATGCACAGAGAAGAAGAACAGGGAATGTTTCCAGAAACACCTTTTTTTTATTCATCCATAAATAGTAAAGGAAAGACTCCTTTTTGTATCTTTTTAACGATCAAAGAAAAGAATATAAATATAGGTTCGATATCGGATTGTGTTCGACAGAATTAGATCTGTATTGAATAGCTATGGGGCCATGGCTCTTTTAGCTATGATAACTGGTATAATGACAGGAGGTTTTCCAGCATTTACTGATAAAATCACTCTTTTATCTTTATTGGTTATTATGTCTTTATCCACAAGAGAGGTCCGATTCAGGGAATTGAAAGATATTCGAGGACATCTGAAAGATTTTTCTATAGCATTTATAACCAATTATATTTTCTTATCTACAGTTTTGATAACAACGTCTTACTTTATATTGGACGATCCTAAAATAATACAAGGTCTTGTAGTGTTCGCTCTTGTTCCTTCAGCGATAGCTGTTATACCCTTTACCAAGATGCTAAAAGGCGATCTTGAACTTTCTTTGATATCTAGTTCACTTCTTTATTTATCATCATTAGCTATAGTACCTTTATTCTTGTCATTCATATATGGAAGCAGCATTGGCTTATTGAAAATACTTAGATATCTGTTTTTAATGATAGTTATACCAATAATAATATCAAGAATACTTTTAAAAATAGGTTATACAGAAAAAAGTCATGACAATATGATAGTAAACATCTCGTTCTTTCTTCTTATTTTTGGTTTTATGGGTGCTAACCAGAGTTATTTCTTTTCAGAAACATCGATCTTATTACCAATTTTATTGATAGGTTTCATAAGAAGTGTGGGAACTGCTTCAATAACGGGTTTCATCGGCAGATATTTAGAGATACCTGATCAAAAATTAAAGAGTTATGTTTTATTTTCTGGTTATAAAAATGGAGGGTTAGCAGCCATGCTTGCAGTTGCCCTATTTGGGAGTAGGGCGAGCTTTCCAGTAGTAGTTCTTTTTCCTTTTGATATGATCTTGATAATATATCTTAAACGGTATATCTTTAAAGATTCTAATCCCAGCTGAGCCTTCTCGCTCTTCTCTCGTCTTTAGTTGCTTTTTTGTATTCTTTATAATGTTCTTTACATAAGTATGCATTAGACTTATCTGTTTTTATCTTAAGGTCAGTTTTGTCCATCACTTTACTTTTTGAAACTGATTTCTTCTTTTTTTTGTCGCATCCTTTAACACTGCAAGTTTTCTTACTTTTCCTTTTACTTTTCCTTTTATGCTTCAATTTGCACACCAGTTTAGTTAAAAGTAATTTATTAATTAATATTTTTCCAATTTCTTATGTAAAGTACCCAAAAAAATATTTATAGGGGTGCCCTCATCACTTCGACAATTCATATCGTTAGTAAATGCGATGTTCAATAATGGAGGAACTGTAAATGAAAACGAGAACAGTTAAAAAGCTATTTACTGTCCTGATGGTGTTTGTAATGATGCTGTCAGCGACAATGGTACTGCAAGGTAGTGCGAAAGCGGAAGAAAACCACATGGGTACGGTAGAAGGTATTGTAAAAACCCAAGGGACATACCCAGCCGGTTTAGAAGTTAAACTGATTGATATATCACAAGATAAAGTGCTTACTACATATACAGAAAATGGAGGATATTTCAGATTTGACAATGTGGATCCAGGTTATTACAAGGTAAATATACCATCACAACAGTATAATGATGAAATGGTAATATTCAATGAACAAGAAGGACCGTTCCTGGTTGAGGAAGATGAAAATGTAGATCACGGATTCATCAATGTGGACTCAGCTAGTTT
The DNA here is from genome assembly GCA_964516805.1 of uncultured Thermoplasmata archaeon. Lineage (GTDB taxonomy): Archaea > Thermoplasmatota > Thermoplasmata > Halarchaeoplasmatales > Halarchaeoplasmataceae > CAYSTL01. Next base: position 28,652 of record CAZEXI010000007.1, on the reverse strand, counting down.
AGAATATACGATTTCTGGAGAAGTAACAAATCCAAAAGGTGCAGGAATACCTGACACTGAAATAACTTTGACGGATACTACACAAACTTTTACAAAATCATTTTCATTAACTGATGTAGAAAATGGCACTTATGAATTTATGGCCTATGAAGGTGAATTTGTTTTAAAATTTGATGCACCAAATTATAAACCTTATACAAGGAAGTTGGTAATTAATGAGACAAATGCTGATGACGGTGAAATGAAATTAGAAGACATAACATTACATAAAACACCAACAAAACCAGTGATAAGTGGATTCTTGTGGGAATCCGGTGGAAGTGGAGTAACTACTTCAATGGATGTCACGATATACAATGAAGCTGAAAATATACTATTACACAAAGATGTAGATCAAGGGCCATACTTTGAAATAGGAGCAGTTGAAGGTGATTACACAATAGTCATCAAAGCAGAAGGATACCAACCAAAAGTAATACAGGAAAACGTAAATGAAACTGATAATGACCTTGGAATATTAAAAGTAAGCAAATCTGAAAAACAGGAGATTTCAACAGAGATCAACTTCAATGATTGGGAAGATTTAACGATTACAAGAGAAAGAACGATCACACCAGGATCAGTGTTTGAAGCGATGGATTATGAATATCTAGGCAGTCTTAAGATGCAGATCGATTTTGCCTTTGGTAACAAAGATCTATCTGTAAGTCAATCAGAAATCGAGAGTTTCAGGAATAACTGGTTAGAAAATAGAGAAGCTGGCATACAGAACACAGACAATATAATTACTGTAGACAACTCTTATTACAAGTTGGATGGTACAAGTGAAGTTGATCCTGAAGGTCTTTCAGGATTAGAGGGATCAGTTGTGAACCCGATAACAAATCCAATCACTGTTACTTCAACCATGCAATTCACCAGTCAAATAACAGGTACAGATCATATTGTAGATCTTCATTTAAAGAATGATTATACCTATGGAAATGAAAAAGACTATTCATATACATTGAATCTTCCTGATGGGTACGAAAGATACAAATCTGATAAAGAAATAATCCCATCTTCAGTTGATGTTGAAGGTTATACAACCATAAAAATGGATCCAAAAGAGGACGGAGAAGAATCTCACGTCAGGTTAGATATTAGAAAATCTGAGGACGGAGAAGTTACATTAGTTCTCGAACAAGCTGGAAATGTGTACCTTAAGGAAGAAGGTCATTATGTGATAAGGCAGGATTCAGAAGTAAAAGGTGAAGCACAATTCTCTGACCCAGTCAGTGAACCCGAAAATTACACATGGTATCTGGCAGGAGAAGAGATAGATTATGGTAAAGATTTACAATACACCTTTACAAAACCTGGTACAAAAGAACTAAAAGTGATAGTAAAGGATACAGGTGGAGATGCTCCTGATGCTTCAGTTACTTTAAATATAGATGGCGAAGGCCCAATGGGTACAATAAAATCTAATGAGACAGTCGATGAATACGAAGAAATTGAGTTTAGCGCTGTAGACTTTTTCGATGCTAGTGAAATAAGAGATTACGAATGGAACTTCAGCGATGGTAGTGACCACGAGATGGGTATGAACGTGACTCATGCTTTCAGTGAATATGGTACATATGATGTTAAAGTCAATGTTACTGATGTTGTTGGAAATTGGAATGTTGTAACAAAAGAAATAACAGTTAATGATACAACTGACCCTGTTCCATCCTTGATAATTAGCCAAGATGGAGAACAGATCGGTGTTGACGAGATAGTAAAAGGTAAAAACGTTCTATTCAATGCATCAGGATCTTATGACCCTGCTGGATACGAAGGAAATAGAACACCAGCCGATGAACTGACAATAACATGGAAAATCGATGATTTAGACATTGAACAACAAGGGACAACATTCACTCATACGTTCCAAAATATGGGTCAGTACACACTTGAGTTAGATGTAGAGGACCAACATGGAAACAATAAGACTATGACTAAAGAATTAAGCGTGTCTCCTGGAGCGATACCAAACCTTGAGATAACAAACTTAAAATTCTCTAAAAACAAGCCAACAGATGGAGATAAAATAACCATCACAGCAAACGTAACAAATTATGGTTCAGCTGATGCAAAGACCATAAACATATATTTGAATGGTGAATCAATAGAAAGCACACCTACATTTTATGATGGAAACGATGAAACAAATAATACAATACCTGATGGAGAAAGCAGACTTATCAAATTCAAGTGGAACGTAGGTAGTGAAGGTAAGAAGAACGTCAAGGTGAATATAACAGCAGCAGAAGAACCAGATTCAGGCGGATATCTCAGAGATAACTCGATGCAAAAAGAAATAAACGTACAACCACCAGCGTGGAGAGAATACATAGTATACGCACTCATACCGATAATTATAATCGGTGTATCTGTAGGATTATATTACTACAGAGAAAAATTCTAAAAACCTTTTTTTCTTTTTTAATTTTAATAAATTGTAAAATTACATTTTTTCTGGAGCTTCTATTCCCAATGTATACAAAGCGTTGGAGATTACATTTTGAAATGATTTAATAAGTAAGATCCTTTCCTTCTTCTTCGTCTCTGATTTTAAAACAGGATAATCCCTATAGAACTGGTTGAATTCAGCTGCTAATTGATATGCATAGTTAGCTATTTTATGAGGTGATTTTTCTTCCTTTGCCTCTAAAATGACTCTTGGAAATTCAGCCATCTTCTTGATAAGAGATATTTCACCTTTTTCATCCAACTCTACTTTATTATTTGATATTGACATCAATTCTTCTTCTTTACCATCCCATTTTCTCAGTATGCTTGATGCTCTAGCATGGGTATATTGTATAAATGGTGCACTGTTTCCCAGAAAATCCAAAGCTTCATCCCATCGAAAGTCTATGGGTTTACCTGGTTGTACCTTGATTATGTTGTATCTAACAGCACCTAATCCGACCTTTTCTGCGATATCTTCTATTTCTTTTTCTGAAAGATCATCTCTTCTTTTCACTATCTCTTTTTTTGCTTTTTCATGTGCTGTATCCATGAATTCGTCCAATGTTACATAAGTTCCTTTTCTAGTTGACATCTCTTTTCCTTCAAATGTAACAAAAGAGTAGAATATGATATCTGGGATCGGCGATACATTCAAAGCTGATAAAGCATCGATCAAGAATTCACCATGAAGCTTATGATCTTCTCCGAGTATATCCACAAGGTTATCTGAACTTTCTGCTTTCCAGATATGATAGGCCATATCTCTAGCAGGATACAGATTAGTTCCGTCTTCCCTTGTTATAAAAGTTTTATTTTCACCACTTTCAAAATAAAGAGCTCCATCTTCTCTACCACACTCTTTCAGCTTTTTCATTTTATTTATGATATCATTGACAGATCCATCTTTAATAAAGTCAGATTCATTCTTATAGCTGTCTAGATAAATATTTAATCTTGACAGCGATTGTGTGATCCCTTCTAATACTTTTTCTGAGCTATCTTTGAATATTTCAAAGATATCCTCATCTCCCATTTCCATACTTCTTATTATATCTTGAATCTTATCTTCTAAGCTCTCGTTTTCTTTTAGTAATTGACTAGCCTTTTGGTAATATCTTACTATGTGATAATCTATTTTTTCTTTATCTATAGAAGGTAGTTCATCTTTATCTAAGTTCATCCTGCCCCATGTAAGTATCGCCATCTGTTTTCCTATATCGTTTACATAATACTGTTTTTCAACATCATAACCAGCCATTTCGTAGATGCGGGCTATAGTGTCACCGATTATTGGATTTCTAGCTCTTCCTACATGTAGAGGTCCATTAGGATTTGCACTTGTATGTTCAACCATCAATGTTTCATTTTTATTGGGCAATTTTCCAAACTTATCATCTTCTATGGCTCTAGTAACAGTATTTTTAACCAAATAGTCTTCATCGATCTTAAAATTAACATAAGGACCAGATTGCTCAAGATCGCCATTTTCGAGTACTATATTTTCAACTACATCTTCTGCAATTTTCTGAGGTGATTTTTTCAAAATTGAGGCAAAAGAAAAACATGGTAGAGCGTAATCTCCTCTTTCTTTTGAAGGTATCTCTATTGGAATTTTTACATCATCATCTAATTCTAAATATTCACGAACTTTCTTTTCTATTTTTTCTTTGAAATCAAGCAAGATGTATTCCATCTAGGATCACTCTCAGCTAACTCTAAATCTTAATAAAGCTGCTATTCCTCCAAATGCGTTCAAGAGCAGTTCTCCTTCCTCCGATTCTTCTGAGATAATCTCTACATCTGAACCGACTTGCTCAGCCTCTTCAAATATCTCATCTATCATGTCCTGTTCTTCTACTAATTCAAAGTTAGCTCCACATTGAGGACACTCTTCTTCCTCTGGATCTTTATTCTTTTTGATACTGAACTCATCTTCATAACCACATTCAGGACATTCGACTTCGACTTTTTTCTTATTGATACCATCTGAAATAAGAACTGTTTCTACGGCTCCCATCATGAGAGCTCTTCTTACCTCTTCTTCACCGTAGGTTGCGAGCCCACCTTTTGGATTCTTTATCTCTTCCATAAGATTATTAACAAGTTCTTTTTCTTTCATCACTTCTAGGTCTGAAAGAGTTTCCTGGGCCTCCTGCATCAGTTCTCTTAACCCGTACTCGTCAGTGTATCCAGTGTTAAAAGTGTCAATAATCTTCTTTTTTAGCTCATGATGGAGAAAATCTCCTTCTGCGAATTCATCTTTAGTTTGGCCGGGACCACCTATTAGAAGACCATCAATTTCTTCATGTAGTAGTAAGCCGTTAGCCTTATCTCCTACTTTTTTGAAGTATTGGTGGGCAGCTCCTTCTATCAAACGTTCGAACCTTTGGGCTGATTGTCCTCCTTTAGAGTGTTTGCTGGGTATTAAAGACTGGATATTTGTGAGTGTCTCGACCCTTTTACCTCTTAGAATTCCAACTGTAGCTTCGCTTCTATCAACGACTATTAAACCGTACTTATCTTTCTCTCCCAACATCCCTTTCAGTGGTTCTATATAGAACTCAGAATCGCATCTGTAAACGAATGTTTCTACAGGTCTTGGAGGCTCAACCGTTTTAGACACCATGTTTGTCTGGTCACCCGAAGCTGAAACGTGACCAACAAAGAATATTACACCATTCTCTGGTGCTTCTTTAAAGTATTTTAATTTTGATAAAATTGATTTTAACGCACTTTGAACATGTTTTCGAGTAGACTTAGATTTGATATTAGAGCTCTCTGACATCTCATCTCTTAGATATGATGCTACATCAGAAATCTTTTTATCTGGAGGGACGTACAATGATATAAGTTCAGTTCCCCTTCCAGTGTATTTTTTGATATCCTCAAGCGCTTTCTTGAAATCGTATTCATCCCTTTTGGACATTTCCATAGTTATCAGATTCCAGTTGAAAGAAAAGATTAGGTATTAAAAAGGTTTCGTAAATTTAAGGTTAAATTGTCTGCAGGAAATATATTATCAGATATATTCCTACTATTATCATTATTACTGAAGATATTTTATTGATAAGTCCTATGTGTTTTCTTATCTTATTAGCTATTGTGTCTTTAAGGACCATAGTCATCACTGAGAAGGCTATCATGAGTCCAGCCATCACGCTGAAATATAATAGAATAACTAAAAGTGCAGAGTAAAGACCGTCTGCCAGCCATGATGAGATTACTATAGCGATGAAAACTGGTGCGGTACAACCAGCTGCTGCAGAACCGTAGCCCATACCATATAAAAAGGGTGAAGTTGTAGCTTTGCTGCTTGAAGTCTCTTTTCCTAGGGAGTGAAGAACCTTATTTTTGATCAATGTAAAGTAGCTTCCTATATCTATGTCTTTCAATAGTAGAATTCCTAAAATAAGTATCAATATGCCTACAATAAGTTCTAGATATGGTATATATTTGGATATCCAGTAACTACCACCTATGGCTAATATTCCTATGAAAGCAAATATTGAAAGTAGACCGATAGCTGCTTTGATACCCAGACTTAAGCCGTTCTTTATCGTTCTGCTTTTACCTTCAGCTCCAGTGATATAGTATGCTATAAACGATGGAAGTAATGGGAAAGCACATGGTGAGAAAAACGAAGCCAAACCTCCAAAGATCGCTAAGGTGTATATTCCGTATTCTTTCAGGTTGATTCTTGTATTTTCCCCACTTATTGTTTGGTCTAACTCTTTCTTGAGTTTATCTTTTGAAACAACGCCATCCTTTGCGAAATTTAAGTAGCCTTCTTCATCTATTATAATTGTTCTTGGAACAGTACTTCCTTTATATTTTTCTACAAATAAATCGTAGTTACCGCTTCCTACTATCCAAGGAACGTTCTGGTCCACCTTGTATTGTTTTAATATGGATGTGGAGCTGTTGCTCATATCTATGCTGATGAAAGTAACATCCTCTTTATAATCTGGATAAATGTCTTTTAGATTGCTTTCTAATTTCTTACATTCACTGCAAAGCGGAGTCATGAAGTCGATCAAGACCGTTTTTCCTTCGTTGTTTGATAATCTGAAAGTACCGCTTTCTGCGGTTGAAATAGAAAAGTCAGGCGCTTTTTCAGCACCAGCGACTAAACTAGTTGAAGTTAAAATAGAGATAACGAATATTGTAGCGAATAAGAGTATATTCTTCTTCCAACGTTTTTTCATCAATATTACAAAACCATACTGATTATTTAAATTTGTTGGATTATTAGCTCATAACGGAACAGGTTTAAATGCAGGTTAATATATCTAAATAATGATGGAAACTAAATCGAAAGTTATTATATTATTATTCATTTTATCTATCTGGATGGTTGTTTTATTGGGATTGATTCCTTTATCACCTTATGGATGGCTGTTATTGATTGGAACTGCAATTTTTGTTTATATTTCTTTGACACGTAAACGTAGATTTCGTAAAGGTAACTTGGAAAAAGTTGTAGAGGATATGGAAGAGTACATGGAAAGGAAAGCAGAGAATACTGAGATCGAACTTGAAGGTGTTGAAATGAGGGACAAATCGGAAAGCGAAACTTCAGCTAAATCAATGGATAAAGGATCTAAAGATTAATACGATTTCAGTGATTATGTTTAGATCGTAAAGTAATAATTTTTTACTAAAGAAGCGTATTGGTAAGGTTTATATGTATTAGTATTGAATATATTATTTAATGAGGGTTTGATATGATAGGAAATGAAACAATGGTGTTCTGGTTTTCCCAGTTACTGATAGTATCCGGGTTCTTTGTACTTTCATTTATAGGTCACTTAGCTTACTGGAAATGGAAAGGGGAATACGTTAAAACTATAGAAGATTGGAATGTGTTGTTCATATTCTTTACAGTTCTGATATTTATACCTATGATGACAAGTCTTGTAACAGGTACGATGACTCAGTGGTATCCCGGAATACTTTATGTGATATTTGGGATGCTGGGTATGGTATTTGTTTATCTTGGATCCTTTTTAGCTAGGAAAATCATCTTACCACTTAATAAATGAAATATCATTAAAATTTGTTAAAATCATTAGCACAAAGAATGGCGGGCCTGGAGGGATTTGAACCCCCGGCCGATTGGTTAAGAGCCAATCGCTCTGCCTGTCTGAGCTACAGGCCCTAGTAATCTTGCTTTAGAGAGAAGTTGGATATATATTTTTACCTTGTACATATGATAAAGCTTTTACTCAACACTCTCCAAAATCTTTTTATAATCTGCGAACACTATTTTTGTCATACAAAGTGTCAGACATGGTGGGTCTATGGGACGCAAGCTGCCTAAATATTTAAGAGAAGATGAAGTTCGTAAACTTTTGAGTGCTCCAGATAGAAAAAAAACTAGAGATAGATTGATATTACGCATCCTTTACAGATGCGGACTAAGAGTTTCAGAATTGACCAACTTGAAAATACAAGATATCGATTTTGATGAAGGGATGATAACCGTCAGAGGCGGTAAAGGAGATAAAGATAGAATCGTACCAGTCGATGCAGATACGTTGGATATGATCGAATTCTATATGGCTGGAGCTGAGGAAGGAACACTTATTTTGTCGGAAAGAGGAGAGCCACTTTCAACCAGACAGATAGAAAGAATCGTAAAGAAGTATGCGAAAAAAGCAGATATAAAGAAAAACGTGTATCCACACATGTTGAGACACAGTTTTGCTGTCCACTGTCTAAAATCTGGTATGAACCTTAGAAGCGTCCAAAAGATGTTAGGTCACTCTTCTTTGACCACAACTCAAATATATCTTGATTTAACTGGGGAAGATATCAAGAAGGATTATGAAGAACATCCTTTACCTGCATAAGGAATTGAATTTGATATTTCCCTGGTGATATGATGGAAAAAGAAGTTATAGAAAAGATAGATGAGCTTAGTGAAGAGATGAAGGATTCTTTGATAGAAATTTTGAAGATACCAGCTCTAGGTCCAGATAATGGTGGAGATGGTGAATTAGAAAAAGCAAAGTTTATCGAAGACATGATAGAAAATTTTGGATTTGATAAAATAGAAAGATACGATGCCCCGGATGATAGGGTTCCTTCTGGTATCAGACCAAATATAGTCGCAACCAAAGAAGGAAAGAGCGAAAGGAATTTGGTCATAATCGCACATATGGACATAGTCCCAGAAGGAGACTTAGATGAGTGGGAAACCGACCCCTTCGATCCAGTTTTCAAAGATGGTAAGATATATGGAAGAGGATCTGAGGATAATGGTCAGGAGTTGATAGCAGGTATCTATCTTGTAAAGGCTCTTACCGAAGCTGGAGTAACTCCTGAGATGAATGTGAAGGTGATGATAGTATCCGATGAAGAAACTGGCAGTAAGTACGGTGTTGGTCACATTATAGATGAGGGCTTGGTCAATAAAGATGACATAGTGATCGTACCTGATCATAGTGAAGAAAAGGGTAAAAAAATAGAGATAGTTGAAAAATCTGGTTTATGGGTAAAGATAGCAGTACATGGTAAACAAGGTCATGCTGCTATGCCTGGATCAACGATCAACGCTAACAGAGTGATGGCAAAATATCAGTATCTAGTGGATGAAAGATTACATAAGGAGTTGGACCAGGAAGATGATCTTTTCTCGCCACCGGTAAGCACATTTGAGCCCACCAAAAGATTATCAAACGTTCCAAATGTCAATACCATCCCTGGTAAAGAAGTTCAATACTTCGACTGCAGGGTTCTTCCTTCAATCGATCTTGATGAGGTCACAAAGATATTTGAAGAAGTGAAAGAGGAATTAGAAAAAGAAACAGGTGCTGAAATAGAGTTAGATTTCCCCAAAGATAAAGAAGCTCCCAAAAGAACACCTGAGGATTCAGAAGTCGTGGTAAAACTGAAGAAAGCAGTTAAAGAGGTTTTAGGTGTAGATCCTGAACCTGTAGGCATAGGTGGGGGTACTGTGGCAGCACTCCTGAGAAGAGAGGACATACCAGCAGTTGTCTGGTGTTCTAACGATGAACTTGCCCATCAGCCTAATGAATATGCTGTTCTGGATTACATGGTTAGAGATTGTAAAGTATACGCTAAGATAGCGTTAGATTAGAAGACCGTGATCTCATCGTTCAAAATCCTTTCTTTTATTTTATCGATATTATCCAGATAATCTTCAGCGATAGCTTCAGCGTTGTCCAATCTTGTATTTTCTTTTTCTCCCTCAGCAGTAACCATCTGAATGCTTGCCACTTGAGGTTCTGAGATAGGTTTTCCTATCTGCGAAACAAGTCTTACAAAGACTTCGTGAACGCCATCACTCTCTTCCTTGTAGATCTTTTGAGCGATCTCATTTGAAGCGATATTGTATAACTTTCCTACGTGGGTTACTGGATTTTTACCAGCAGAAGCCTCCATACTCATAGGTCTGAAAGGTGTTATCAAACCGTTCAATCTATTACCTCTACCTACAGAGCCATCGTCGCCGTTTTCCATGGACAAACCGGTTACAGTAAGATAATAGACGTCATTGTCATAATCGTCAGCGGTGTTTATCATCACGTTTACGTCTCGATCAGTTATACTGTAAGCTTTTTTCATTATTCTTTCTTTCAATTCTTGTTTAACACTGATATAATGGTCTTTATCAGGAACGAATTTATCAACCATGGCGGCTGCTATCGTCAGATTTATAGAATCTTTGTTTCTAGTCGCCATGACTTTGATATCTTGACCTATTTCAGGTAATTCGGATTTGAGTGGCCCATTTATATAATTTTCAGTTTCTAGAGCTAGTTGTTCAGTTTCACTATATGGAGCATATGATACACCGAATGAAGTGTCATTAGATAATCCTTTCTTGGTGTCATAAACTTCCATCAAATCTATGGATCCTTTACCTATTCTACAATCTAAGATCACATCTTCATCAGCATCTAGATGAGGACAATTGTTTTCCAAATAATCTCGCGCTGCTCTTAAAGCGGTGGATCTGTAAGGAAGCCTGTTGTCACCTACTCTTGTTACTGCCCTACCGACTAGAAGGATATATATCGGTTCTAGTAATACTCCCCCACCAAAACTTGGTTCAGCCTGTCCACCAACTATTTGTGTTTCGTCGGTATTATGATGTAAGATTCTATTATATTCTTCTAAATACATCCTAGAAAGATTTTTGCTGACTTCTTCAGCGATCGCATCAGCTATGCTATCTGGGTGACCGATACCTTTTCTTTCTACTATCTCGATCTTTTGCTCTTCTATTGGAGTTTCATATATTCTTTCTGCTGTTATATTTTTAGACATCTTCTTCCTCCTTTATTATCGTAAAAAACGTATTTATTGATGATATTGGAATTACTCAAATAGGAAAAGTTATTAATAATTTGTTGCAAACATTATTCCTATACGAATAATTATTATATCTCTTTTTTTGTTTATAGACTGATGATAAAGGACATATCGAAAATAAAAGAGATAAGAACAAGATTAGGTTTGACTCAAGCCGATTTAGCAGAGAAAGCAAGGGTTAGCCAATCTTTGATAGCTAAAGTTGAGAACAGATCATTGATGCCTTCTTACGTGAAGGGTCGCAAGATTTTAGATGTACTAGAATCAAATATGGGCGAAAAAATAGATGGAGGTGATTTGATGGAAATCTGTAATCAAGATATAATCTATGTAAAACCGGAGGATACGGTTGAAGAAGCCCTAGGTTTGATGAGAGATAATGCTATCTCTCAGATGCCTGTTATAGAAGATGGATGTATCTCTGGTTCAATCAGTGAAAGAGGTCTTCTCCATAATTTTGATGATATTAACAGGAAACAGAAGGTAGAATCTATAATGGATGAGAGTTTTCCGATAATAGATAAGTTGGCTGATATGGAGGTTGTGAAGGATAATCTAAAATATTATCCAAGCGTGATAGTTTCAGATGAAGGGGACGTAGTAGGAATTATATCCAAAGCTGACCTTCTTAAAAATTTATAAAAATCTATAAGTAACTAATAAAGATATATTGAGATGATAAATGATATGTGGAAAAAAAGTAAATTTTTAAGCCTGTTTGTCGCTTCTATTTTGATTCTATCGATGTTAATTGGAATGGTTGGAAGTATAGAAAGCCAGGATAATAAAATTATTTTAGTTATAACTGAAGAGGAATCCGAAAGAGAGAGATTAAAAGATTATGATATTGAAATGATAGATTCTTACGGAATATATAATATTGTTAAACTAGCTGATCAGAAAATAAATTTATTGCAAAAAAATGGATTTGAATTGGATTTACTTGAAGAAGATAATACTTTACATATAAATGGCAATGAGTATGATATCGATAAAGATTTAGATAAAGTAAAAGAATTTGATCAGATCTCTAGCAGAGAAGAAGGTCTATTTATTATTGATATGATCGGACCGGTCAATAATGACTGGAGAAGTAAATTAGATAATTCTGGTATTGACATTCTGAATTATATACCTGATTATGCTTATCTGGTGAAGATGGGTGAGGTCGAATTTAAAAGAGCAAAAAAAATGTTTTTTGTTGAAAATATAATACATTATGATTCTCGATTTAAAATAGGTCAAGAAATCAAAGAAGGTAATATCAAGATCAATTTCATCGACAATGTAGATAACCTTCCTAAATATATAGGTAATAATATTAAGATATATTCAAAGACAAACAGTGAACAGTGTTCTAATATCAAAGGTCAAGTTAATGATGATTATTATATTCACAAACTAGCAGAAAGGAATGATGTTTTATCAATAACCAGCTGGGACCTTAGAGAATTGAAAAGTGAACAACAATCACAGATAATAGGAGGATTTTGGGATTCTTCTAACGCATCAATTCCCTATAGAGGTTATGGGGATTATGGAGCCTTTGTTAATCAGATAGGGTATACTGGTAAAGGTGTAACGATCGGGTTCGCAGATACAGGATTAGGTGATGGAGATATCGGTGATGCAGGTCATAATGATTTCACTGGTAGAGTTGTTGGAGGGATAAATTATGGTTATGGTAGTGATTGGAGTGATGGCTATGGTCATGGAACCCACGTGACAGGAATTGCAGCAGGTGATACCTATCATGGTAATAATTTGACTTATGAGGGACATGGTCCATATTATCTTGCACAGGGTTTAGCTTATGATTCAAATTTATTTGCACAGAAGATATTTTCAGATAGTGGTAGTTGGCTGGATAATACACCTTCGCTGTACGATCTATTAGAAGATGCTAAAAGACAGGGGGATGTCTACATCCATTCTAATTCATGGGGGGAAGACACAGGTGACAGCGTTTATGATGAGATGGATTCCAATTATGACAGGGGAGTAAGAGATTCTGATAGTCAAGAGATTGGAAATCAACCTATGGTAGTAGTAGTATCTGCTGGAAATGAAGGTAACAATGGTGATCAAACGATAGCAAGTCCAGGGAACGGTAAAAATGTGATCACAGTAGGAGCAACAAGAAATTATATGCCTGATGCAACAAATTATGGTTATAGGGGAACAAATTGCTATGATCCTTTTGAGATGTTTTACAAAAGCTCTAGAGGGTGGACTATTGACAATAGGGTTAAGCCTACCGTTGTAGCTCCTGGTGAAGCTATCTTATCTACAAGTACTCCTATGAGCGGTGGTTCTAATCTGGCAGGGCTTTATTCTGTAGATCCAAAATATGAATGGAGTTCAGGTACTTCCCAAGCAGCTCCAGCTGGAGCAGGTTCTGCTGCTGTTATAGTTGAATATTACAAGGAAAGATATGGGGTTAGACCAAGTCCAGCGATGGTCAAATCCTTAATGATAAACGCTGCAGAAGACCTTCAAATCGATCATGATGGTGATGGTTATATCGATCACATCCCAAATAAATACGAAGGATGGGGTAAGATAAATCTTGCTAGGATATGTGATCCTGATGTGAACGTTATGACTGTAGACCAGAAATCTTTATTAAAAACAGGTCAAAGAGATACTTTTGATATAAATTATCATGATTCTAATAGACCTTTAAAAATAACATTAACTTGGACAGATGAAGAGGCTCAGAGTGGAGAAAATCCTGCTCTCAAAAATGATATAAATCTAGCGCTCGAAGCACCGAATGGTGAAATATACAGAGGAAATGCTTTTCAGAACGGTTACACTCCATCTGGAGTTCAGGCCCTTTCAGATTTTGATAGAAACGATGATGGATATGATGATACCAATGTTGTGGAGAACATCTTCATACCATCAAATGAGCTTCAAACGGGTAAATACACAGTTCGAATTATAGGTGAGAACATACCAGCTGATTCAAATAATGATGGTATAGCAAACCAGGATTATGCTTTAACGATGTACAACGCTGATAACTTATCAGCGGATGGCATAGTAGATATTGAGGATGATATTTATGGATTAGATGACACAGTGAATATAACTGTTGAAGACATAGATCTCACGAGTGAAACAGTATCTGTAAACGTTTCAAGTAATACTGATCCAGACGAAAAAAATATTTATTTAGATAAAGTAGCGCAGGGGATATATTCTGGATCTATAAAGATATCAAACGAAACAGGAGTGGGAGACCTAAAAGTTAGTGATGGAGACGAGATAGTAGTTAGATATTATGATAAGAATACCAGTACAGGAAGTTCTCAGATCAAAGAAGACACAGCTTTTGTTGATGGGTCTCCGCCAAATATTATCGATATAATAGTACACTCAAAAATTGCGACAAAAATACAAATAAAAACTGACGAGCCATGTATCTCAAAAATAAAGTATGGAACAACTAAATCTTTGAATAATTCCATTGTTTCAAACGAAACTATTACAAACCATTCTTTTGTTATCGAAAATCTTAGACCCGAGTTGTCTTATTCATATGAGATTATTTGTGAGGACCAGTATGGTAATAAGTTGATTTATAACAACGGTGGAGAACTGTACAGTTTTAAGATAAAAGATACAGATGACTTTGAAACAGGTAATGTTGGTTGGAATGCCTCCAAAAATTGGAAAATCTCTGATTTACAAAGTGAGACCTCAAATATGTCATGGGTCTGTGGAAAAGGAAGTTATGGGGTTGGATGGTACGAAGTACTCACTTCGCCTTCAGTTGATTTAAGCGAAATGGATGAGGCTAGTTTATCTATATATCACAATTATGATTTTGTGAAAGGCAGAGATGGAGGGCTGGTTCAGATTGAAACCTGTGATGGATGGCAGACAATTACACCTGTGAACGGATATGACGGAGTAATAGAATATGGTCACGGCAATGAATTAGAAGGTGATGAAACTTTTACTGGTGAAACAAATTGGACTTTCGATAAATTCATTTTCAACAGATCGAGGTGTAAAAATGAGTTTAGATTTAGATTCGTGATGGGTTCAGATTACATTGATACCGACGATTTTGGATGGAGAATAGATAGTGCAAAATTAAATGGTACTAAGGCACCGATACCAAATTTTAGTTATGAACCTATCAATCCGTCTACATCTGATATTGTGCAGTTTTACGATGAAAGTTTTGACTCGGACGGGAAAATAGTGAACTGGACCTGGGATTTTGGGGATGGTGAGGTATCATACGAAGAAGATCCGACTCACAGTTATTCAGATGACGGAAAATATGATGTAAGATTAGAGATAACAGACGATTTTGGAATAGAAAGAGAGCTCAGTAAACAGATAAATATATCGAATGAACCCCCGATAGCCAACTTTACATACACTCCATCTTCAATCAGGAGTGGAGAGTTGGTTAGGTTTGAGGATACTAGTTTTGATCTAGATGGAAAGATAGTGAACTGGACCTGGGATTTTGGAGATGGAAATGTATCATATCTTGAGAATCCAACTCACAGATATTTGACTGATGATAATTACTTAGTTGAGCTTGAAATTGAAGATGATGATAGCAGTATATCCCATAAAATCAAAAGTATTGATGTGGAGAATGCATTTCCGAAGGCTGAATTCAATTTTACTCCTACAGAAAATATATCGACTCAGGATACTATAGAATTCCAAGATGGAAGTAAAGATATTGATGGACAGATAGTGAATTGGACCTGGGATTTTGGGGATGGAAACCAGTCCCATCAAAAAGATCCAAGACATAGCTACAATGATAATGGCATATACAACGTTAGTCTTACAGTGTGGGATGATGATGGAGAAAAAAATACAACATTCAGATCGATAAAAGTCAATAACGTTAATCCTGATGCCAAATTTATTTTTGACCCGAAAAATCCTTTAACAAACACAGCGATCCAGTTCCAGGATAAATCGAGTGATATCGATGGTAGTATAAAAAAGTGGAAATGGTTCTTTGGTGATGAATCAACTTCCAGTTTAAAAAATCCTGAACACAAATATTCTGATAATGGAACTTACGTTGTTGAATTAAAAGTTACAGATTGTGATGGTGCAGTTTCAAATATAACAAAGAAAGTAGATGTGATGAACCGTCCACCAAAGGTAAATTTCTCTTTCAGTCAAAATATACATAGTTCAAATAGAATGATAAGTTTCTATGCCAACTGTGAAGACTCTGACGGTAAGATAGTGAATTGGACCTGGTATTTTGAGGATGATACTGTAATATATGGTGAAAATATAACTCACAAATTTAAATCAACAGGTAAATTCAGTGTTTCTCTTATTGTGACAGATGACGATGGTGTTTCTAATTCTACTGAAAAAATAATTAAAATAGAGCAAGAAGAGGTTGATGAAGATAATGATCTAACAGTCGGAGTTATTTTAGGTTCGCTTCTGATTTCCTTATCAATCTTTTTTGTTGTATATGGTATATGGATTCTGAAGAATAGAATTGAAAATTTATAAGCCCCAGAAAGGTTTTTCTTCTTTTTTTATCTCTCTTATTTCGTCCAATATTCTTTCTTCATCGAAAGTGAGTTCGATATCTTTTAATTTACGTGCATCTCCTTCTGGTATATCGATGTAGAGTTCATCTCTCTCATGTATCTGACGACCTACTGTTGGACCAGATATCGCAACAGCGACTTCTTCACCTTGGTCAGCCCTGTTTAATGATTTATCACCTTCTCTTATACTTCTTATAGTTCCTATCCGTTTACCATCTTTGTTAATTATTCGCTGATCAGGTTCTATCCTTCCTGCAAGAACTCTTACTCCAACTATTGCAGGTTTGGAAACTCTAAATGTGTGGTCTTCGAGTATCCTAAATTTACCAGGATGAGTAATACTCTCCCTTTTCATCTCTTCGAGCTCTTGCTTTTTCTCTTCTGCCCATTCCTCGTAATCTTCGACCAAACGATAAACAACGTCATTCTCGAAGACGTTAACATCAGATTTTTTGATATCTTCTCTAGCATCTGGAAGAACATCAACATTAAAAGCTAATATTGACTTATAAAGAGGCTCTTTTACAGTATCTGCATCGATTACATCTTTTTGAGACACATCTCCAACATCTGCTCGAACTATCGGTATGTCTTTCTCTTCGAGTTCAAAAGCAAGTCCTTCCAAAGAACCGATTGCATCAGCTTTGATCAAAACACCTTCATCTTCTGTTTCTATGCTGGCTTCGCTCTCTTTAGCTACCTCTTCGATAACATCTTCGGGTTTACTATTACCGATAACTCTTAAAGGAGCACCAGCAAGAACGCCCTCTACTTCTGGTGTCACTATTTTAACACCTGCTGCTGCACCGACCTCTTTAACTTCGTCGAACCTCTCCCTAGGATCTCTGATCTCGTCCATATCTTTAGGCTGGAGTAGGGCTTTGATCTTTGTTTTTAAAGGCTTATTCTTTGTCCCTATGACTACATCGTCTCCTTTATTGATCACACCTTGGTATATTATTGTATCCAAAGTAGTACCTAAACCAAGTTCTTCTTTCACTTCTAGAACTGTACCTTGGCCAGGGCCTTCCACCACTTCAAGCTCATCTTGTAAAAATCTCTGGGCGACACCTATGAGGGTCATGAGCATATCTTCCATGCCTTCACCTGTTTTTGCACTCATAGGAACGATAGCTATATTTTGTGAAAAGTCATTTACTTTATCATACCTATCAGATGAGAATCCTTTATCGTACAGATCGCCTATCATCTCGTAAAGAGCATCTGTCATCCTACCTTTCGCATCGTCGGATTGTTCTTGAAGATTTTTGATGAATGGTTTATTTTCTGACCTCCATCCAGGTATCTTATCGACCTTGTTTGCTCCGATGATAAAGGGAGTTTCTTCTCTTTTTAGTATGTCTAAAGATTCCAATGATTGAGGCATGAACCCTTCTGTGATATCAACTATCAGTATAGCTATATCGGCTAGAGATCCACCTCTTGATCTCAGATTTATAAATGAATGATGACCTGGGGTATCGATAAATAATAAACCAGGTAGTTGAAAATCTATATTACATCCTAGGTCTGAACAAGCCTTCTTTAGAACGTCCACCGGAACACCTGTAGCTCCGATATGCTGGGTTATAGCACCAGCTTCTCTATCAGCTACTGTAGTACCTCTGATTCTGTCTAAAAAAGTCGTTTTACCATGATCAACGTGACCCAGTACACTGACTATAGGCTGTCTGATTCTCATCAATTCTGATTCATATAGTGAACCTATATATTTCTTTTCCGCGTCAGTGTAATGGTATCATTCAGGTATCGTACCATCGAACCAGTGGTTTTCTCCTATCTTTTCGAAACCTAATGATTTTGATAGAGATAAGGATGCCACGTTATCCTGAAAAATATCTACTACAGGTGTAAGATCACGTTCTGCAGCGTAATTACATATCTTATCGGTCAAATCTTTAGCGAAACCTTTTCTTCTCCAACCTTCTTTAACGTGTAAAAATCCTAAACATATCGCAGATTCTGTAATATAATGTGTAAGGACCCAACCTACCAGCTCACCATCTCTACGGATACCATAAGCTGGACCTTCTTTTATTCTGTGTGATATATACTCAGATGAATCGGCATCACCTAGACCCCAGTGTTCGTTGATAACATGAACATCGTCTAAATCTAATTCATCTACATCATTCTCGGGCGTACCAAATTCATCTTTGGGACGGTAAAGCATCCATGTAGGGCTATCATCGATATCTTCGACATATTTTTCAGCTGCTTCGAATGATTTTGGATCTATCGAATGAAAACGGTATTTTCCCGGTTTCATCTTTTTAAGCAGTCTTATCAAAACATCAGCATGCCCCCTCATAGATATTACATCATAATTATTGTTGACAAGAACGGCATTTGGATTTTCTTGTTCATCAAGATATATATCTCCATCTTCCAATCTAGCGATCAGATAAGAATTTCTCAGTTCATCTTTGGACAGAAATTTATATGCAGTTTCTTTTTTACTCATCAAAACCCGATTAGGTGTTATTATTTTTAACTTTTAGGGATGTCTTCTACAGTTGCATTCAAAAAGAAATATAATGTAGTAATTGCAATATCATACAACGATGGCTATAGAATTTATAGAGACTGCATTGGTGATCAACACTCTGCTTGCAGTTGGAATGGGGGGACTGATAGGTTTAGAGAGAGAACATAAGAAGGAAAAGCCTAAGGTGATAGCAGGAGTCAGGACCTTTCCGTTGACATCTTTATCCGGTGTATTGTTTTCATTTTTGTCAGCTGAGGTTGGTATGACATTTTTAGATATGGGTATACTCGTGTTTGGCGGATTTGCACTTATATTAGCATTTCTAAAGTATGAGATACATACCATAGGTATAACGACTCCAGTTGCCTTATTCATCACGTTTTTATTGGGTATAATGATAGACCAGGGTTTTGCAGTTGAAGCGGCCTTTATCACTATTCTAGTAACTGTTCTATTATTAACGAAAGAAAGGCTGCACAATCTAGCTAGAGAGATAGGAAGATGATGGAGGATAATAACTATATAAAAGACCCATATGTTTGACCATGGAAAAACTCCTCAATAAAGCAGAGCAGGCTATCGAAAAAGAGTTATGTGATCATTGTTTAGGCAGATTATTTGCTCAACTGGCTCACGGGACCACGAACAAAGAAAGAGGAAAGAGCTTGAAAATAGTCCATGCTATGAAGAATAGTGATGAAGAAGACAGGATGAAGATACCAGAGGAACCTGAAGAATGCTCTGTTTGTGGTAATATCTTTGATGAACTGGATAAGTTCTCGGATATAATCATAGAAGAATTAGAGGATATTGAATTCGAGACCTTTTTAGTTGGTTCAAGAAATGATCCAGAGATATATGAGAAGGAAGAACAGCTCTGGACTGAATTAAACTTGACAACTGGTGAATCGATAAAACATGAACTGAACAGAGAGGTAGGAAAATTAGTTTTAGATAAGACGGGAAAAGATGTAGATTTAAAAAAGCCAGATGTGAAAGCAATTATAGATACTAGGTTTGACACGGTAGACGTAGAGATAGCACCTCTCTTTGTTTATGGACGATACAAAAAATTGAGTAGAGAGATACCGCAGACAAAATGGATCTGTAAGAAATGCAGGGGTAAGGGCTGTGAACACTGTGATTTTAAAGGTAAGATGTATCCAACCAGTGTTGAAGAAATAATAGGCGAAGAACTTAACGAAATGATCTTTGGAGAAGATTATACTCTTCACGGCATGGGGCGTGAAGATATCGATGCAAAAATGCTCGGAAGTGGAAGACCATTTGTAATAGAAATATCTAATCCACTGGAAAGAGATGTGAAACTTGAGGAATTCAAATCAAGGGTTAATGAAAGTGATAAGGTAAATATAGACGAGTTACACGTTACAGAAAGAGAAAGAGTAGTAGAAATTAAGCAGGGTCAAGTCGATAAATCTTATAGGGTAAAGGTTGCATTCGAAGAGCCTATAAAAAGGGCAAAACTTAAAAAGGTGGTCGAAGAATTGAGGGGAGCGAAGATATCTCAACGGACTCCTAATCGAGTTTCTCATAGAAGAGCAGATAAGGTTAGGAAGCGAAAAATCAAAGATATCGAGATAGAATCCATGGATGAAAATACAGCTTTCATCAATTTAAAATGTGAGGCTGGAACTTACGTAAAGGAGTTCATCCATGGTGATGAAAGCAGAACCAAACCGAGCTTGTCTGAAGAACTTGGTTTGGATTGTGTAGTTGAAGAATTAGATGTCATAGATGTAGATTATCAATATTAGGAAGTGATAACATGAAGAGATCAAAAGGAACTAGGCAAGGAACGAGAAAGATATTCCGCAAAAAGCCTAGAGAGAGAGGTCAAATACCAGTAAATAGAGCCCTGCAAGACTTTGACGAAGGCGAACAGGTTAAGATAATGATTGAGCCGAGCATCCATAAAGGTCAACCACATAGAAGATTTCATGGAAAAACAGGCCGTATCGAAGGTAAAAGAGGTCAGGCTTATATCGTAAATGTGAAAGTCGGTGGAAAAGAGAAGCAGGTAATAGCAAGATCAGAACATCTAAGGAGAATGGATTAGGTGAATATTGTTATGGCCGA
This sequence comes from uncultured Thermoplasmata archaeon, assembly GCA_964516805.1. Taxonomy (GTDB): domain Archaea; phylum Thermoplasmatota; class Thermoplasmata; order Halarchaeoplasmatales; family Halarchaeoplasmataceae; genus CAYSTL01. The sequence goes on along the minus strand of CAZEXI010000007.1, from coordinate 7,640 downwards.
AGAAGAAAAGGAATCCCGGTATGTTTCGTTGTCTGAAGTAAAATCACTTTTAACTGAAGAAGCAGACAACAGAGAACTTTCATACGAACAGAGCTTAGCCTTAAGCCATGCAGAAAAGTTTGTAAAATTATCTTCTGAAGATACTAAAGATCTTATCAATGATTTATTGGATGAATTTGACTTTATGAGTGAAGATTTAGCTTACAAAACAGCAGATATATTACCGGAAGATAAAGACGGTGTTAGGGCAATATTTCAGCAAGATAGATATACCCCTTCCAATGATGAAGTAGAAGAAATTATAAATTTGATAAAAAAATACCTATGAGGGAGGAATTATGGAGGATTACGCGTACGTTCTCGATTACCTAGCGGAAGGAAGACCAGACGATAGAGGATATAAGCACGAAAGTTTAGTTTTAGCTTTAGGTAGAGATGAATTCAAATTATTTGAATTGATACCAAAACAGGGGCAGAATCTTATCGTAGGAGATAAAGTGTACATCGGTAAAGATATGGATAAGAGAGAGAAGATCAAACACGTAAAGAGAAGGATACGATGGGATGAATTGACCCACGCTGCTCAAAGTGAAACTCCGTATATTATCGAGGACATCATAAATGCTAACGAAGAAAGATTCCTCCAGTTCTATAACAATGCTAGACCGATAACTAAAAGGTATCATATGCTTGAATTACTCCCTGGTTTAGGAAAGAAAAAGATGAATGCCCTTCTAGAAGATAGAAAGAAAAACGGTGAGTTCGAAAGCTTTGAAGACCTTAGTGAAAGGGTACCTTTGATACATAAACCAAAGAAACTAATAAAGGATAGAATAATAGAAGAACTGAAGAAACCCGATATAAAATACAAGGTATGGGTAGCTGAGTAATTAAATTACCCATGTTACTATAAAGGTGTTACACACAATGGTTGGTAAATTGGACATTAATATTGAAAATGAAGATGTAGATGAATCAGATCAGTTCATGACCATGTTTTTTGTTTTCGACAATGTCGTAGAAAATGGAGACATGCAGGCTCAGATGGCACTTGAACTGTTCAAGAAGATACAAAAACAAACTTTACAGTAATATCTATTTTTCCGCGGATTAATACCGCAATCCTTTTATAGTTTTACTTTGATAATGTATAGCGTCCGACGAATATAACTTTAGCGTCGGACATAAAATTTCCCAATGGGATGGGATTTTAATATGCACTCTAACGTAAACGAGCACTACAGTGCCCTAGCCAGGGCTTTTCATAGGAGGAAGATATTTTGTATTTAAAGAAGATCAGGATGGAGAACTTCAAATCTTTTGGGAAAAAGATGGAGATACCTTTTAAAGAAGGTTATACCAATATAACTGGCCCAAATGGGTCAGGTAAGTCCAATATTGGTGATGCAATTCTTTTTGTTCTCGGTCCAAAAAGTTCAAAGGAGATCAGAGCAGGCCGTCTGACAGATTTAATTTTTAATGGTGGTAAAGAAGGGAAGCCTGCGGATAAATGTAAAGTTAGTCTTATCTTTGAGAATGAGGATAGAGCTATACCATTAGATTCTGATAAGGTAACATTCACACGTAAGATAAAAAGATCAGATAATCAGCAGGGTTACAACTCTTATTTTTATATCAATGGAAGATCATCAAAACTATCAGAATTTCAGAGACTATTATCACATGCTAGGATATCTGCAGATGGATATAATTTAGTACAGCAGGGAGATATCTCAAAGATTGTAGAGATGAGCGATCTGGAAAGAAGAAGGATACTGGATGACATCTCAGGTATAAGCGAATATGATAGTGAGATCGAAGAGGCTGAAGAAAAGAAAGAGCAGGTGAATGATGATCTTGAAAGGATAAACATACTGCTGGATGAGATCAAAACTCAAGTCGATGAACTTGAAGATGATAGAAAGAAGGCTCTAAAATATCAGGAACTGTCTGACAAGGTTTCTGATGCTAAAGAGAAGAAAGCATGGAAGATGATCAATAACACTCAAAGTAACATAGCATCGATACAGGAAGATATTGAAGAGACGAAACAAAAAATAGAGAATAAAAAAGAAAAGAAAGAAGAATTGAAAGACAGGGTCCAGGAACTCCTTGATGAGATAAGTGATCTCAAGGATGAACTAAAAGTTCAGGGTGGAGGTAAGAGCAAAGAACTTCAAAGTAAGATAAACGATTTAAGGCTAGAAATAGGGAGAAGTGAAGATAGGAAAGAAGATGCTGAATATACTATAGAGCAGAATAAAAAGAGAAGAGAATTAGTTATCGAAGAACTTCAAAATAAACGTGAAGAATTATCCGATTTGAAGTCTGATATAAGAGAGATCGAAGAAGAGCAGAAAGAAAAGAGAGAGGAATTGGAAGAAGTCAGTGAAGAGATAGAAGAGATACAGGAAAAGCAATCAGATTCTGATGAAAGGATAACAGATTTGAGAAAAGAGGCTTTAAAGATCAAGAAAAAAATAGATAATAAAACTGATTCCTTATCTGAAAAGACAGTCGAGTTAGACAGAAAAGACGACAATATCGATCGCCTGGTAGAGGATATATCAGAATTAGAGGAAGAGATAGAAGGTTTAGAATTTGAGAAGAAAGAAGCAAAATGGGATCTAAAAGAGATTAAAAAGAATAATAAACAGCATGATGACCGATTGAAAGAATTGAAAGAAAAATTCCATTCAAAGAAACAGAAAGAAAAAAGTTTGAGGGAAGACAAGAGTGATCTAGAAGATAGAGTGGACAGATTAACCAGGAAATACAATCAATTGAAAGCTGAAGAAGAGGCTGCAAAATCTGTAAAGAAAGGATATACAAGAGCAGTAACTACTGTTCTAGAAGCCCGAGATAAAGGAAGATTGTCAGGAGTTCATGGAACGATAGCTGAATTGGCCGATGTGGAAGACCAGTACGAAACAGCTTTATCGGTTGCTGCTGGCGGAAGGATGCAGTCTATAGTGGTCGAAGACGATTCAGTAGCATCTGAGGCTATAAAATTATTGAAAAAGAACAAATCTGGTCGAGCTACTTTCTTGCCTTTGAACAAGATGAGAAGCGGAAGACCGAGGGGCAAAGCGCTGAGGGTCGTAAAGAAGGAAGAAGCAGTTGACTTTGCTCTAGAGTTAGTAGATTATGATGAAAAGTACGAAAATGTATTCTGGTACGTCTTCGGTGATACAGTGGTTATGGAGGACATCGATTCCGCTAGACAGTACATGGGCGGGGTCCGTATGGTTACTTTAGATGGTGAACAGATAGAGAGAAGCGGTGCAATGAAAGGTGGTACACTAAGAAAGAACATGATGAGTTTCAACGCACCTGATAGGGGTAAATTGGACCGTGTAAGTAAAGAGTTACAGATGACTAGGGATAACCTGGAAAGAGTTTCTGATCAGTTAAGTGAGGTGGAGAATGAGATACAAGAAATACAGGATGAGATGCAGGAATTACAGAATCAGGGCAGTTCTCAAGAGCAATCCGAACTTGAATCTAGAGTAGAGCGACTAAATAAGAAGATCGAAAAGAAAAAGTCGGACCTTCAGGAAAAGAAAGAAGAGAAGAACGAGCTCGAGGATACGTTGGATCAGTTAAATAATTCTGTAGAATACATCGAGAACGAAATAGAGCAGCTCAAAGATAGAAGAAAAGAAGTTTCAGAAAAGATAAAGAAGATAAGTCCTGAAGAATTATCATCAAAACTTACTGAATTGAAGAATAAGGAAGTAGAGATAGACAAGAGAATAAACAAACTGGATTCTGAATTGGAAAAGAAAAGGAATAAAAAAGAGATCGTGAACGATAATATAGAGGAACTAGAGGATGAGAAAGAGAACTTAAAAGAGGAAAACAAACAGAAAGAATCCAAAATAAAGAAATTAAAGTCCAAAATAGAAGAAAAAAGGGATGAATTAGAAGATCTGGAAGACGAACAAGACTCTATGGACGAAGAGTTAGAGGAATTAAGAAATAGCCTGGACGATAAGAAAGAAGAGAAGATAGATATCAAGCACAAAATTGACAGTATAGATACTGAGATAGAGTCTAAAAAGAAGTATATACTCACTTTAAAACAAAAATTGAAAAATGAGAGACAAAGTTTAGCTGAGTTGAAAGATGATTTAAATGATGATGTAGATTATTCTGAAGAGGACTTACCATCGATGAAAGAATTGAAGCATACTATACGAAAATGTGAGAACAGGATGGATGATCTCCAGCCTGTTAATATGCGTGCTTTAGAGGATTACAAGAAGAAGAAAGAGAGGATGGAAAAACTGAAAGAAGAGTATACTGAGCTGGAGAATAGAAGAGAAGAGCTCAACAAGTTGATCGATGAGATGGATGTGAAGAAGAAAGAAGGCTTGATGAAAGTTAAGAAAGAGATAGATAAAAACTTCCAGAAGGTATATACTAATCTGTCTGACGGAGGCGAGGCACACCTGGAATTGGAAGATGAAGACGCGCCCTTCGAAGGTGGGTTGATAATAAAGGCAAGGCCACCTGGAAAGAAGGTGCACAGGATAGATGCCTTGTCAGGGGGAGAAAAGAGCCTAGTTTCGATGGCATTCATATTCTCGATACAGATGTATGATCCATCACCGTTCTATCTATTAGACGAGATAGACCAGAATTTAGATGGTATCAATGCCGAGAATGTTGCGGAAATGATCAAGAAAAATTCTGAATCTGCACAGTTCATACAGATCTCTTTAAGAAAAGTAACACTGAAGAAATCTGATCATATCATCGGAGTAACGATCCATGAGAACGGTATCTCTGACGTGATAATGAAGGTAAACATCGGTGATAGCAAAGAAAAGGATATACCTGAATTTTCAGAGGTCAGTAAATTGAAAACGGAGGTGCAGTAGATGGTCTGTGAAGTGGAGAAACCTATCGTTGAAGTCGGTGAATCGACTGATGAGGTCATAAATCATCTGATATTCCATAAATCTCTGATCGATGAGGAACGCTCTGGAGAAAGGATAGATCAATATATCAGCATGATCAACAACATGGACGACGATGGTTATCAGATCTCTTCTGATCCTTTCGAATGTGCTATCGCTTCGGTTTTTAAACTGGTGATAGATGAGAAGATGGACCCATGGGATATAGATCTGATATCGTTCACAAAGATGTATCTCGAGGAGGCTAAAGATCAGGAGAATATCAACTTTTTAGTAGCAGGTCAGCTTGTGAACATGGCCTGGTCGATCTTAAAGTTGCAGTGTGAAGAAGTTCTAGATAGTGCAGAACAGGATCAGCAGCAGGAAGAAGAGATGATGGAAGACACCTTTTTCTCCGATTGGGATGTATATGATTACGATATGTATGAAGAACCTGAGGATATAGATTTTCAGGAAGAAGTTGTCGAGAGTGATAGTCAACCCCTTGAGAAGGCTATAAGGAGAGAAGAAAAGAATCCAGTTTCTTTGATCCAATTGGTCGATGCCTTCGAAGAAGCTAAGAAGGAAGCTAAATACAGAGAGAAAATGGAAAAGATCAGGAAAGAGAAAAAAGAAGAGAGAGAACAGGAGATGAGAGATCGTGAGGAGAACTACGATACCCGCTCCCACAAAGAAGACCTATATCACGATATCGGTATGGTTTGGGACAGGATATGCTGTTATGAACAGAATGTTATAACCTTTAACATGATCCATGATGGTAGGATAGGAGATATTGTTACAGCCATGGTTTCGGTCCTATTCTTACACAAGCAGAAGAAGATAAAGGTAAAACAGATAGAATATCCTGATGGTCAAATTTTGGTAGAAAATCTGGTCCCTGAAGAAGAAAGAAAGAGAGGTATAAAGTTCATGGCCGAGGATATCGAGGAAAAGATGCCGATAGAGAATATGGCTACTATTTAGTGTAGTAATACTCTCCATCAGATTTTTGCTTTCTATCTAATCTTGAGTCTAATTTATTAACTCTAGGTCTGTTGGTCTCAGCGTCCCTTCTAAATGTTATCTCAAGTTCTTTTAAGAAATTGTTCATACCTTCACGCATCTCGAAAGGACCTTTTCCATAACCGTGTTTACCTGGAGTGCCGTTAAAATTCATTATCAGATCAGATACGTAATCGATGAAATAAACGTCATGATCTACTATCATCCCTGCCTTGTCAGTCTTTTCCATGAATCGTCGTATGACTTTGGCCGCATCCATCCTTCTAGAAGCGTCTAGGTATGCGCTTGGTTCGTCTATCAGGTAGAGGTTAGCATCTCTACCTAGGCAAAGAGCGATAACCACCCTTTGAAGTTCACCGCCTGATAAGTTCATGACTTCTCTTTCAAATAATTCTTCGAGCTCTAGAGGTTTGATGACTTCTGACTGGAAGAAGCTTGAATGGAATGTTTCACCCATCTTGGTGTTATATAGGTCCATTACCCTACCCCTGTAGTCAGCCTTGATGTACTGTGGTTTGTAGCTTACAGATATCTGTTTTTCAATATTACCTTCAGTTGGTTCGATAACATCTGCTAACATCTTAACGAAGGTAGTCTTACCTGTAGCGTTCGGTCCTACAACTCCCACCACTTCACCTTCTGGAATCTCTCCTTTTTCTGTTTCCAGCTTGAAAGAGTCCCATTCTTTTACAAGCCTATCATACTCTATGAGTGGATTTGAATGCCATTCCTTTTTTGGAGCGTGTTTTTCGAATTCGATGTCAGTGTTTCTAAATCTTATATTTTCTTCGTCTAGAAAACCATGCAGATAGGTGTTTATCGCTTTTCTAACTCCTTTAGGATGGGTAACTACACCATAGGCTCCTCTAGAACCATAGAGTATGTGGATATTATCTGCCAGGAAATCTAAGACAGCTAGGTCGTGCTCGATGACCATAACCTGACTGTTCTTGCTCTTTTCACGGATCGCCTTTGCCACGTTAAGCCTCTGTTTGATATCTAGATATGAGGAGGGTTCGTCATAGAAGTAGATATCGGCTTCTTTTGTTGATGATGCAGCGATGGCAACTCTCTGTAATTCACCACCTGAAAGGTTCTTTACACTGGAGTCCAGAGTATTTTCTATGTTAAGGGTTTTAACCCACTTCATGTAATCGTCTCCAACCCTAGAGAGCAGTTCTTCGACAGTACCGGAAAAATGTGCCGGTATGTTATCCACGTACTGTGGTTTTAAGGAGGTTACATATTCTTCCTCGTTCAAAGCTGAGAAGTAGTCACCTAGAGCGGTTCCAGAATATTTATCTAGAACGTGGTCCCAGGAAACGTCTTCTTGGTACTTTCCTAGATTGGGGATTATATCTCCCGAGAGGATCCTGATCGCAGTAGTTTTACCTATACCGTTTGCGCCTAAGAGACCTATGACCTGACCTTCTTCTGGTACAGGTAACCTGTATAAACGAAAACTGTTCTCTCCAAATTGATGGATGAGATCTGTGTCCAACTCTTCTGGTAGATTGATTATCTTTATAGCGTCGAATGGACATTTATCGACGCAGATACCGCATCCAGAACACAATTCTTCAGAGATCTTTATACCATCCTCTGTTTTGGTAATAGTCTCATCACCAGTCCTCACTCTAGGACAATAATTTATGCATTCGTAACTGCATCTTTTCGGCTGGCATTTATCCTCTAGAACTACTGCTATTC
>CAZEXI010000006.1:0-61905 GCA_964516805.1 uncultured Thermoplasmata archaeon | reverse complement strand
GCTGAGTGACTGCAGCAATAATCTAAGTCTGGTACACATCCAGGTCTGCGTATGATCGGTAATCATCGAATCCATACTACAAGGATTCTATACCCTTCCCCGGTAACCCTTTTTCATGTCACCGAGTGCATTACTTAACAACTATTTGCGAATATTTTAACTTGATTTCCACGCCGGAAGAATCAAAGGCTTCCACCGCGGGATTCGCTCTTAAAAGGCATGTATTATAAATGCCTTTTGGTTCGTGTTTCCCGCTAAACCGCGGACTTATTTAAAACCTTCTAATTGTATATGGTTTCGCAACCGGTTACTCCTCCGGTGCGGAGTTGTACATTATCTTTCTAGCATTAAAGTCTATCGGTAAATTATATTTGTTACTTATTCCTTAATAATAGTGAATACCCCTGTCTGATGTTCAGCAGACTTAACTAAAAAGATATGGATTACATAGATTAATTTATTGATAAATCGGTGCAATAAAGATGAAAAAAATACCAACAGGAATAAGCGATCTAGATTCAATAATTAAAGGTGGGATACCTGCAGGTTCAGTCGTTCTTCTACTAAATGAAATAGGTGCAGGAGGATTAGAATATCTTTACACAGCCTCAGCAAAATTACTTAGAGTGATACAAAGTCCAAAAGATATTCATCTATTATTGGGAGATGAGTGCAAAGGTTCTATTCTTCCACAGGAAGTACATTACGTTACTTTCTCTAGATCAATGGAAGATGTACTGGACGAGGTTAAGATTTCTTTTAATCAGGATTATTATGATGTTATCGAGGAAGATCTAGAAATTAAAGACTTTTCAGAGTCTTATTTCAAAAGAACTATGGTTCCTCCAGGCTGGACAGGAAAACGTAAGAAGAAAAATATATTTTCAGACAACTCGAACTCTGATCTGTTAGAGGAGTTGGTTAACTTTCTAGAAAAAAATGCTGAAGACAATATGATCATTATAGATTCTTTAACTGATCTATTAACAAATTCTTCGATAGATAATGAAAAATTAGTCACGATTATCAAAGGTATGAGAAGAGCTTCTAAACAATGGGGTGGCGTGATTTATCTATTACTATCAAAAGGTATCATCGAAAAAAGCACCGAATACTTATTGATAGATAGTGTTGATGGTGTATTAACATTTGAATGGTCTAAAAATCGAAGGACATCTCAAAGACAAAGATATATGCTGGTAGATAAGTTCATGAGCGTACTGCCACATCTGAAACGGGAAAAGATAGCTAGATTTACAGCTGAGGTCACAGATTATGAGGGGTATACTGTAGTCAATTATGAAAAAATTAGGTGATATAAATGTCAAAAGAAAATATCGAAAGGGTGAAATCGGGTATAGATGGTTTAGATGATATGCTAAAAGGGGGTATACCAAAAGGCCATGTATTTACAGTCATGGGTGCTTTTGGTACTGGTAAAACGACCTTTTCTTTGCAATATTTGTGGAATGGTTTACAGAATGACGAATCTGGCATCTTTATAACTTTAGAAGAAGATAGAGATGCTGTTATTGAAACCGGTTTATCCTATGGATGGGATTTTAGACCCTTTATTGAAAATGAAAAACTAGCTGTTGAAAAACTAAAACCTGCTGATGCTCAAGCAACCATATCCAAAATACAAAGTGAACTACCCAAATTCATAGATAATTTTAATGCCGAAAGGATCGCAATAGATTCGGTATCTTTGCTGAATATGATGTCAGATACAAACAAAGAAAAAAGAGAGAGGTTATTCAGCTTGTGTCAGATGATCAAAGATACGGGTGCTACTGCACTTTTTACTGCTGAAGTCAAAGACGATAATCCAACCAGCTCAAGAGATGGATTGATTGAATATACAACAGATGGTGTCATTCTTCTTAGATACAATCAAAAAGACATGCAGGATGTTCAGTTGAGTGTCCAGGTGATCAAGATGAGAAGGATAGAACATTCAAGGAAAATCAAACCTTATCTTATCTCTGATGAAGGTATTAAAGTTCAGTCAGAAGGAGCTATATTCTAAGTGATAAAATGGGCGTTGGTATAAGTGATATCGTAAAGAGTGAGGAGATCGATTTCAATCATCTAGAAAACAAGATTATTGCTGTGGATGCGTACAATATAATATATCAATTTTTATCAAGCATCAGACAGAGAGACGGAACCCCTTTGAAGGATTCAGAAGGCCGTGTGACTTCACATTTATCAGGTTTATTATACCGAAATGCTAACCTTATTGAAAATCAAATCAAATTAGTTTACGTTTTCGATGGAAAACCGGACATTATGAAAGAAGGCACTCTTGAAAAGAGAAAGAAAAGAAAGAAGAAAGCTAAAAAGGAGTACGAAAAAGCTCTTGAAAAGGGTGACCTTGAAACCGCGAGAACAAAGGCGCAGCAAACGTCAAGGATGGATGCTGAAATAGAAGAAAGTAGTAAAGAATTATTGACTCTTTTGGGAATCCCTTGGATCCAAGCTCCAGCTGAAGGTGAAAGTCAGGCAGCTTATATGGTAAAAAAAGGGGATGCCTGGGGTGTAGGAAGTCAAGATTACGATTCTCTGTTATTAGGTGCACCGAGATTGATCAAAAATCTTACGATCACAGGTAAAAGAAAACTACCAGGTAAAAAAGAATATAAAGAAATAAGTCCTGAATTGATAATTTTGGAAGATGTGTTGGATGATCTTAAAATCACTAGAGAACAATTGATCGACATAGGCATACTTTGTGGTACTGATTATAATGAAGGTGTCAAAGGAATCGGTCCAAAACGTGGTCTCAAATATGTAAAAAAATATGGTGACCTCGAAAGCGTATTGAAGGAAAAAGAAAAGGAAATAAATAACCACGATAGAATTAAGGATTTATTTTTAAGTCCAAAAATTACTGAAGATTACTCTATCGAATTTAAAAATATGGACCTAGATAGAATCAAAGAGTTCTTATGTGAAAAACATGAATTCTCTGAGTCAAGAGTTCAAAGTGCACTAGACAAAATAAAAGAAGGTAGAGATAAAGAACAGCAAACCAGTCTTAACGCCTTTGGCGACTAACAGAATTCATCTAAACTAGGTGTAGAAACCTTGTCGTTTTGGAATAACGATTCTATCTGTTCTTCCAACTGTTTTACCCTTTGATAAAGGTAATCCGGAACATCATATCTCTCAACCATCTCTAATGAATGGTTTAGATATTTCTTAACACTGCCTTCATGTATTGTAAGAGTCAAATTGCCTCCACAATCACATTCACCACTGAGAGGTATACGTCTGTACTTTGTATTACATTTTGTACATCTTATTGTTTGGACTCCAAATTTGTTGAAGTTTCCTATCAAGTCTGGAATAAAATGATCACTGATAACCCTACTGACTACATCTGCAGTATCAACAGCTCTAATAAGGTCTGCAACTTTAATTTGGGCGTTCATCTTCTCTGTCATCTTACCCAATCTTGTGTATTTACTCATAGTCGGTCCTTCTGAGATATCATCAGTATCATGAGTATATCCAAATCCTTCATATTGACTTTCTGTCTCTAGCCTATCTTCTGCTATCTCCATAATATCAGAGAGCTCTTTTGGATCAGGGTAATCAAAAGTTCGTTCATAGAATTCTAACGGATATTTCCATAAAGTATCAACATTATGAGCTTCACTATCAATTTCTGACGGATCTATCCTTGTTGTTAGAACTAATGGTGCATCCATCAAGCCACCTCGTTTTTGAGGTAAAAATTCCTCCGAAAAATTTAGGAGCCCGTCCAAAAGAAGCATTATGCAGTCTTCATCACCATCACAGTTCCTCCTTTTAGCTGCGTGGAAATAAGGATGGGCATATCCTGCTCTTCCTTTATGAAAACCTATCAATCGACCTAACACCCCTCCTGATGTGTGGGGTGCCAATCCAACTATCAATTCACCTATCATGTCCTCTTTTCTTTCTGCATTATAATATGGATCTAAACCATAATATTTCTCTAAAAGATCATCAACGAATTTAGCCACCTTAACTATATATTGTCCTGCACTGTTAGACGCAATAAAATCTTGAACTTTTAATTCTAGCATCTGATCTTCAACTTTTAATTCATCACCGTGGATGTCTTTTTCATAACCCAATTCCTTCGCTTTCTCTATCGATAATCCTATCTCTTTAGGTTTGAAATGAGTTACAGGTAAATCAGTCATATCATATCTAGTTGTACCATCTTTAAAGACATAAATTCCATACTTTGCTCTTAGAATTCCTTTCTCTAAAGCTTCCGGAGTTTTTGTTTTAGTCATCAAACCTTTTACTCCTTTGATCTTCTGTACATTTCCACCTTCACCTAATGTTGATAGAGCTTGTCTAAATATATTTTTCATCGGTATTTTTTGTTCTTTTGGCTCATCTATAATCTCACATCTACCATCACATGAACACCTTACAGTTGCACTGGTCCTGCCGCATTCTTTACATCTTCTCGCACTGATTTCAACTTCTATGACACCTTCATCAACAGCTTTCCTTATCAAGCGCTGGGAACCACCAGCATCACCAATGGGAAAAAGAGTATGTACTGGTGGACTCATCTTTCTTTCCTTGGCCTTTTCAGGCCTTGCCATCCTCGAACCTATCGATGTCGGTCCTTTGCTTCTAATTTCAACTCCAGCTAATTCAGAAACGAATTCTATAGGATTTACTTTTCCACTTCCCCTAATTTTTTCTAAACTTTTCAAATCCAATCCCAATGTAAATAAAAGTGATCGATAATCCTCAATAATAATCTTTTCATCTTCTATTTTATGAGGTATACCGATCTGTTCCATAATTTCTTTGATGCTTTCTTTATTTTTTATATGTAAATGATCATTTATGTTTGATTCTTTAGAAATCCAGTCTCTCAATTCTTTTATTTCATCCACACCAACATAATCCCAGAAATATATGTAGTTAGGATGTAATGGATACCCTTTTTCTTTAGACAATCTCACTGCTTTTTCATCATCTATCTCTTCTTGCTTTATATCTTCTTCAACTTCCTGTATCCACCATTCATGACAGTATGCTCCAGGAACCAGTGGATGATTATTTTCAACGAATTCTCCAAAAGGTATCAAAATCTCACCGATGTCAATTAATTCTTTAACTTTTAGACGGAGCTCTTTAGCTTCTTCTGCTGTATTAACCCTTTTAACAGTCCCATCATGAAGTAAAACAGTAGGTCCTTCTATAGTGTCACAAGGGGTTACAGCTCCTGCTTTTCCAGGTCTTTCTATTTTAACCTGAGTGCCCAAAGCCATGAATTCTTCTGTTAGATACATGGTAGCAGGATTTACAGCTATAGACGCTAAACCCCCTGTTCTAGCCCTACCATATCTTAATCTAAATCCTCCCTTTCTACTGGGGTGTCCAAATACTGGTCTTCCTGCTATAGTTTCTTTTATATATTTGAAGTTGGGTTTTATCCCCTTATTCTCCTCCTCATCGTCTTCATCTTCATCTGACTTACTCTTTCCTGACATGTATTTTTCTATATATTCATCCAAGAAATCCCATCCGATTCCCAATTTATCAACGTGCTTTTTTAATTTTTGAGCCTTCAAGCACATACCTTCAGCTATCACTAAACATGCGCCTCCTCTGACTCTGTTTGTATCAACTCTGGGTAAATCCCTATTACCCGAAACCTCTGTATCCGTACCTTCACCACTGATACTTATGGGACATCCATCTACAATCAAAGATATTTCTTCATTTGAAGGCGTGTATTGAAGACCTAATGATTTCTTGTATAAAGGTATCTCTTCTTTGAATCTCTGAATTTCATCTTGACTAGCTTTGAATTCATCGATCCCCAATTCTCTTCTCACTACGTCAGCTATAAGGACACTCATCGCTTGACCAGTTCCTCCAGCAGAACGGATTGGACCTGCAAAAGATAATTCCACATAATTACTACCATCAAAATTCTCTCGTATCTCTACTCCGCCGATACCTTCCAGTGGTGCAACGAGGATCCCTTCAGTAAGTACTGCCAGACCTATCCTGACTGCATCTTCTAACCTTTCACTAACACTGCCTTCCTCTCGAGATGCGACCTCTTTAGCGATCCGTATGGATACTTCTTCTCGATCATATTTTTCGCTCAATTCTCTTATCTTCTCAGCTGTATTTTTTACACCGGTTAGCTCTTGAGCTCTAAGTGCTAAATCTTCAGCTCTAGGTATCTCAACTTCAGTTGTAGGATCGTATCCCATATTTCTAGCTTTTTCAGCTAATTGATAACATCTCTCTGCTTCTTCTTCCAGATTTTGGAAATACTGCTTCATCTCATCAGAAAATTTTAGTTCAGGCGTACTAATACCTCCATTCCCGCGATGAATAAATTCGTAATCATTCGGTAAATCAAGTCATAAGATACGTGATTATTAAGATTACTGGTAGACAAGATTTTTAGAACTAAAAGTTGATAAATACCTCTTCATTTTTTACTTATATATGGCTCATAGAAGTGCGGAAGAAATAATAAATGATACAGAAAAAGGTTCTGCAGAATTAATGCAGGATGCTGCTGGATCCATTCTGCAGATGGAAGTAAACAAAGGGAAGGAGTTCATGGAAAAAGTAGTCAAAAATAGGTACAGCATGTCTCCTTTAATCAATCTAGCTAATGTCTTTTTCCTTTCGATTGAAAGCGGTAAAGACTCATCACGCGTTGTTAAAAACTACATGGAAGATATAAGAGAATCTAAAAACGATACTATAAAAAAAATGAAATCCATAATAAAAAAGAATGATTATGAACATATCTCTACTTTCAGTTACAGTTCAACCGTTATTTCTTCAATCAATGATGTAGGCAAAATGACTGTTTTTGAATCGAGACCACTTAATGAAGGAAGAAAAACCGCAAAATCACTAAAATCAAATGGCATCGATGTAGAATACTGGGTAGATGCTGCTATCCTGAAAGGTTTAGAGGGGTGTGATGCTGTAATAATAGGTGCTGATACAATATCAAATAACGTATTTTTAAACAAAATCGGTTCATATCCTTTAGTTTTATCAGCAAAAGAAAAAGAAATACCTACATACATCGTTAGTGATGATTCTAAACTATTACCCGAAGACCTGAAAATGTCAAAAGGTGAAAGCCATCCATCAAATGAGGTCTGGTATACGGTCAAAGAAATCAATGTTCACAATGAATATTTCGAAAGGGTCCCACTAAAATATGTTTCATCCGTTATCGGAGAAAGTGTGTTCAGTAAAGATGATATAAGAAACAAAGTAAAAAGAAAAGAGGTTTCAGAGTTACTAAAAGATATCTATCCTTTAAGGTGAGATCGGGCTTTCCTTTTCCCTCATCTCTTCCTTTTCTCGTTTTTTCTGTTCGATCTCTTCTTTGATCACTTCGCCCAGATTTTTGATACCCTCTTTAATCTCTTCCTCGGATGAGTGTGTGAAATTAATTCTCATTGTATTATAACCGTGGTCTTCAACAAAGAATGCATCTCCTACTACATAAGCCACATTCTTCTGTACTGCTTTATCAAACATATCTCTCGTATTGACATATTCTGGTAATTTCGCCCAGATGAACATTCCACCCTCAGGTCTATTCCAATCTGCTTCTTCAGGAAAATGTTCCTCCATGGCTTCCAACATTGTCAATCTCTTTTTGTTGTAAAGCTTCTTTATCTTTTCAAGGTGTTCATCTAAAATACCTTCAGATATGTATTTCCAAGCAACGTATTGACCAAATGGATTAGTACATAAGTCTGTTGCTTGCTTAGCTATTACCATCTTTTCTATCAACGTTTTAGGTCCTGTACACCATGCGATCCTGAACCCTGGCGCTAAAATCTTAGAGAAGGTTTCTAATCTTACTACTCTATCATCGTCATCTATAGACATCAGATGAGGCATCGGTTCTCCTTCATACCTTAAATGTGAATAAGGTGAGTCTTCAACTACTAAAATATCATACTTTTCAGCAATCTCAATAAGTCTATGTCTTTTCTCAGCAGACATCGTTGCTCCAGATGGGTTCTGGAAGGTAGGTACTACATAGATAAACTTAGGTTTCCTCCCCATCTTTATCAGTTGTCCTACTTTTTTATCGAGCATCTCCATATCCATGCCATCTTCTTCAACTCTAACTGTTTCCATATTGGCTTCGTATGCTCTAAAAGCACCTGTTGCACCAAGATAAGTTGGTGATCCAACTATAATCGTATCTCC
This sequence comes from uncultured Thermoplasmata archaeon, assembly GCA_964516805.1. Taxonomy (GTDB): domain Archaea; phylum Thermoplasmatota; class Thermoplasmata; order Halarchaeoplasmatales; family Halarchaeoplasmataceae; genus CAYSTL01. The sequence continues at coordinate 53,670 of CAZEXI010000006.1, read as the reverse complement.
AGGGTCCAATAACACCTTACTCAGCAACTCTAATGCCTGCTGAGAACCTGCAGTTACCACAATATTTTCTCTTTCAACGTCCATCCCTCTTCCAGTCATCATATCCGCAAGTTCATCTCTTAAATTATTAACTCCCTCAGTTGAACCATATTGCAAAATTTTATCTCCCATGTCGTCAAGTAAGTTATTGATTATTCCTCTAGTTTCTTCTGTAGGGAATGCTTTAGGATTTGGTAATCCACCTGCGAATGATATAAGGCCTGGTTTTTGTATCAATTTGAGTAATTCTCTAATCTCTGAGGCTTTCATCTTGCCTGCTCTTTTCGAGAATATGCGATTATAATCTACCATTTTATCAGCACACATCTGATATAGTAGTGTACATTAATATTTTCGGTCTATTTACCTGCTTATTTACCTAAATATTTATTATTGATTTAAATGATATTTGAGAATAGAGGATATGATAGATATGGAAATGACAGGAATGTGTCATATCTGTGGCAAACCGGCTACACAGTCATGCAGAATATGTGGGATGATGACATGTGATGAGCATCTCCACAAAGGAGTTTGTTTAGAATGCAGGAGAGGCAAAATGATAGATAAAGAGAAAGATGAAAAAAGTCTTCAGGATGATGTTTTCACATAGATATAAAGTAGAATGCCTCCATCCTTAAGCGGAAGAGTATGTCAATTAGGTTTCTCCAACAATATGATTCCTTTATCAAATTCGATTGATTCTACCTCTTCTCCTTTATGAATCTTAGATTCTCTGATGTCAACATCATCTTCATTCACTGTGTAGGTTTCACCGTCTAATTGGATCTCATATCCGTCTTTTTCTAGAGCTTCTGAAACATCTTCAGGATTTGCTTTATTAAGTACATTTACTATATCATTTGCTTTATCTTTGAATTTTGGTCCTATTGAAGAATAATCGGGTAATATTTCAGCTGCTTTCTTCTGGAGCTCATGCGAATTTATTAGATTGATCTTCTCTGCTTTTATAGTTTTCAGTATATCATCTTCATTTTCTTTAATTCCAGATGAATTGCTGATTATCCTTACTTCCCCTATCTCTTCGTTCAAAGGTATGCCCTTCTCCGATTTCCAGTTCCTTATTTCAGCTATTATGTCTTTGACCAATTCACCTTGTTCTTCAGCATCATCATCTACCAAAATTTCTTCAGGCCAATTTGATATATGCACACTTTTCTTACCCTCGAACTGCTTATAATGTAGATCATAGACCTCTTCAGTTATGAAGCACATGAATGGTGCCAGCATCTTAGTGATACCTAGGCCCACATTGTACAAAGTATATTTGACAGCTTCATCTTCTCCTTTGTATATCCTGTGTTTTATCATCTCTATATAATGATCAGCGAGCACATGCCATAAGAAATATTCAATATCCTTTAGAGCCTTATCATAACGATACTCATCCATGTATTCAGTTGTATTCCTTACAAGTTTAGAATATTTACTCAACAACCATTTATCTATCGTTTTCAATTCTGGGATGTCCTCTATCTTTTCATCTATAGAATTTCCTATAAATTTCTGTAGATTCCAAAACTTTGTTCTTATCCTCTGACCACGCTTTAACCATTTCTTTTCAAATTCTACATCCTCACCAGGTTTTGTAGTACCACTTAGATACCTGATTGTGTCCGCCCCATATTCATCAGACACTTCTTCTGGGTCAATGATAACCCCTTTAGATGAAGAAAATGCCTTACCTCCAGGAAGCATGAGATATCCATGTATCATTATGTCATCCCATGGCTTTGTGTCTGAGTGGAATAAACTCTTGACAATAGTATTAAAGGCCCAGAAACTGATTATATCGTGTGATTGAGGTCTGAGTGTGAACGGGAATACCTTCTCAAATAATTCAGAATCATTGATCCATCCAGTAGCTATATAAGGTGTTAGTGATGAAGTGGCCCAAGTATCCAGAACATCTTCTTCAGGTTCAAATTCTTCACCACTACAATTTTCACATTTTCCAATGGGATCATCTACTAAAGGATTTACAGGCAACTGCTCATCTTTAGCTAGTTTGACTTCTCCACATTCTTTGCAGTACCAAACCGGGAACGGGATGCCATGATATCTTTGCCTAGATATACACCAATCCCATCTTAGAGATTTTACCCAATTATCGTATCTAACTTTCATATGTTCAGGAAACCAGTTCAATTCCTCACCGACTTCTAAATATTCATCTCTCAGATCCAGATACTTTATAAACCACTGTTTTGTAACTAAGAATTCGATTGGAGTATCGCATCTTTCATGAACGTTTACATCATGGGTAATTTCCCACTGATCTCCTAGTTTACCTTCTTTTTTTAGGTCTTCGATTATCTTCTCTCTAGCTTTCTCAACATCTAATCCCGAATATTTATCTGCTTTTTCTGTCATGTGCCCCGTTTCATCTATTGCTATTCTTAGTGGAAGATCATGTGCATACCACCAGTCTATATCAGTCTGATCACCAAATGTACAGCACATCACTATACCTGTACCAGTCTCCATATCCACTTTTTCATCTTCAATAATTGGAACTTTCTGTCCAAATAGAGGAATCTTTGCTGTTTTTCCTACCAAATGACTATTTTCTTCATCGTCAGGATGTACAAAAACTGCAACACATGCAGGTAGGAGTTCGGGTCTTGTTGTAGATATTGTTATCTGTCCACCTTCTTCTAAATCAAAGAAAATATTGTTGAACTTCCCTTCCTTTTCAAGTTCATCGGTCTCCACCTGTGATATAGCGGTTTCACAGTGAGGACACCACAAGGTGGGTGCTTCTTTTCGATATTCTCTACCCATCTTGTATAATTCAATGAATGATTTTTGTGATGTTTTTCTTGAGTCTTCATCAATTGTTCTGTAAAATATATCGTAATCAGGGAAAGTCCCTACTCTTTTCCATTTTCTTTCAAGGTCATCTTCTAACTTCTTACTTTCCTCGAGACACAATTCAATAAACTTCTCTCTTCCCACATCTTTTGGATCGACACCTGTTTCATTTTTAACGAAAAGTTCGGTGGCAATACCATTATCATCAAAACCCCATGGATAAAAAACATTGAAGTCCTGCATCCTTTTGTATCTAGCAATTATATCCATTTGGGTATAAGAAAAAGCATGTCCGATATGCATTCTACCTGATATTGTAGGAGGTGGTGTATCTATTGAAAAGATGGGTTTATCAGATTCCATGTCAAACTTGTATATATCGCTCTCTTCCCATCTTTCCAGCCATTTCTTCTCGATTTCAACGAATTCTTCGGTACCAAAGGAAGACATGATGGGTACTAAATTGTATTAAGACTTTAAATTTTCGGAAGTAAAGGTCCTAATAAAAACAGTTATAAGAGTAAAAGAGTTTATGATAGTTGTTATAGATGAAACTAACCGAGAAAGAAATAAAAAACTTAAAAAATATGCATAAGAAAGGTTTTTCTCTTGATGAGATAGCTGAGGAATTGGAAAAAGATAAGGATGATTTTAAAAACTATATTATAAAAGAAAAGGTCCTATCTGAAGAACTCAATGAACTTTCTTTGCAATCTAAAGCATTCGAAATGTTCGAGCAAGGTAAGGATGCAGTTGACCTAGTCACAGAAGGTTACTGTACTGCAGCAGAAGCTGGTGTTCTAATGGAAAAATATTCTGATCTTTCTGAAGCAGAGGACGAATCAGAAAAAATTAAAGATATGCACAGAAAGATATCCACTCAGGTGGGCTTGTTGGGAAGTAGAGTAGCACGATTAGAGGTTAAAATATTGAACTCACTATTGCTTCCTAAAACTTTTGAATGTCCTTCTTGTGGTAATAAAGGAAAATACGAAGTAGGTGTGGTTTGTGATTCTTGTGGTAAAGTCACGACATATATACCTGATGAAATCAAAGATAGTCTTTCTGGTAAAATAGTTGATACTTCAGTTTATGTAGGTAAATCAGAAGAAAAAGAAGATTAACTTACATAAGATATTGTATCCATTTCTCTTTCTAAAACACTTATTTGCTTTCCATCCAAAGCGTTTGGGTTAACTATAACCAAAAATATACTTTTATTTTCAGATACGATATCCACCATATGTCTTATGAATTTAAGAGTTGCTTCAAAGTTAACATTGCTAATAAGATATTCTAAACCATCTAGTAATATGATCGTATCTTCCTTTATCTTCTTTTCTAAAGTCCAGCTTAATCTTTCTAGATTGGGCGATATCGTCTCAAACTTCTCGCTCTCTTTATCAGTCAGCCATTTTATTTCAGCATCACTTAATTTAAACTCTTCATTTATTCTTTTAGGGTTGAACCTTGAGATAATAAATTTGCCTAACTCCTTCTCTATTTTTTCAAATAGTTCAAAAACATTCTCAGCACTCTCTTCTTTTATAAGGTAACTCCTTCCTTCTTTAACATCTAACTTCAATTCTCTTATCTCAACTTCCTTGTCAATATATTGTTCCAGGGTTTTTTTAACGTTGTTTAAAGTTATCGGTTCATCCAATAAATCCGAATATGCAGAAACTCTGGTCAATGCACCTTCTATAAACCTTATATTTTTCTTGATGTTCTTGGCGATGTAATCTAATACCTCAGGAGGTGTTTCTATACCAAACAGCTTTGATTTCTTCTTTATTATTTCTTTTCTACTATCATAAGTAGGTGGTAGGATATCTACTACTAAACCTGATTTGAATCTTGATGCCAACCTCTCCTCGATCTCAGTGATCTTTTCTGGAGGGCGATCGCTAGATAATATTATCTGTCCATTTGTAGTTTGAATTTCATTAAATATATGAAACAAAGAGTGTTGGGCCTTAGGTCTTTCTGAGATATATTGAATATCATCTAAAAGAAGTGTGTCATATCCACTGTACTCCTCTTTAAACTCAGTAATATCATCTTTTTCTACAAATTTATTGAATTCAGTAAGTAATTTTGACGTGGTTATGTATTTAATATTTCTACCAGGAAAACGTTTTGATAAAGCTCTGCCGATAGCTTTCATCAAATGTGTCTTACCTAAACCTGATTCACCCTTGATAAACAGAGGATTATAGCTTTTGTCTGGCCTCTTCGATACAGCTAGAGCTGCTGCATATGCAAACCTATTATTGGGACCTACTATGAATTTCTCAAAACTGTATCTACTAGGAAATTCTTCTTCAATATCCTTCATTATCTTTTTTGATTTGCTCTCTTCGATTTCCTTACGTAAAATCTCGAGAGATCTTTCATCTTCACCCTCAGCACCTTCTTTTTCTATACTGGTTTCATCCACACTAGATATCTTCCCTTCCAATTCCGACATCAATTTATCAACATCAATTTTAGTATGAACCTTTATCTTTAATTCTGACCTATGATCCATAGTTTGAATATTCTGTAATGCTTCCAACCCAAGAACTTTTTCAGAGGGAGTCTCTAATTGAGATACCTTTGGTATACCTTTCTTAATGATGACAAAACCTTCGTATTTTTCCGGTATTTCAACTGTTATATACCCATTGAAGGAATGGGTTTTTAATTTATTCAACAATGGTTGAAGTTTACCAGAACCTTTGATTTCTTGGACTTTTAGTCCCTCAGGAAGTTTATTCGATGACAAGGTAATACTTAATTTGTCACCACAATAAATATATTTTCGCTAAAAAAGGCAAAAAAACTTAAACTTTGCAGATATTTACTCAATGATGAAAAGTTTATTCACGCAATGTCCCTATTGTGGTGCAAGCTTTTACGAGTCTGTACCTGAAGAGGAAGAAATGCATTATCTAAAAGTTGAATGCCCTTACTGTAATAATCAATATAGAGATAAAGTAAACTACAACAGGATAAAAAAACATGATTTTTACTGGGAGATATATTCTGGACTTTACCCACCTATGCAAAAGAATAAAAATAAAAAATCTAGACTGCTTATTGGTGGTTTATTATTAGCACTAACGATTCCATTTTTTATCTTTGGTATGATACAAATATTGATTCCTAGTAATTTATCTGGCATATCTGGAACAGAAATAAATAGTTTATATGGGATCGGTTTAGCAGGGTTTGTTTTTCTAATTTTCGTTATATCTGGAACAATCAGTGCAATCAAATGTTATTCATTCGTGATTTCTCTTTCTGGGATAATCTTTGCTTTACTTAGTTCTGTTCTCTGGTATACAGTGTTTCTAGAATTAAACTCAAATTTATTTACTAATTTCTCAGAAATTTTATTGCTAGGACCTCAAATTATGGCTATAATTTCATTAGCGCTAATTGTTAGAAATAAAAGTTCGTTTAAACTAGGTTATTGATCAATGTATGTAAACGAACTGAAAACCCATATAGATGAAGTATCCTAACAACATAACGAGCCCTTCAAGTCTCGATATTTTTTTACCAGTATACATGAAAATTGTTAAGATTATACTGACTACTATCATTATAAACATACTTGAAATTATATCCGGAGAAAAATCTAAAGGGAAAAATGTAGCGCAAATTCCCAGTACCATAAGAATATTAAAGGTATTAGAACCAATCACATTCCCTAAGGATATATCAGATTCTTCTTTATAAGCAGCCATAGAAGAGGCAGCTAATTCAGGTAAAGATGTTGCTAAAGCAATTATGGTCAAACCAACGATCCCTTCTTTTAAACTAAATTCGTTCATGTAAAAAATTGCTCCATCGATCATCAATTCAGCACCTATAGCTATTCCAAGAAGACCAAATATTATTTTAGCAATATTTGTCTTGGGATCATATCCCTCTCCTTTTGCATAATCTTCATCCTTAATCTCTTCCTCGATTTCCATTTCTTCTTGGATTATTTCTTTATCACCTTCAAAATAAGCAATATAGAGAAAAAATCCAACATAAGCTATGAATGCCACCAATAATATGAATCCTTCCCAACGGTGTATCACGTAATCATTGGATAATATCTGAGAAACAAAAAGCACTAATAAAGCCATCGCACCAAACATTATTGGTATCTCTCTTTTTATTATGTTCCTATCCACACTTATCGGTTTTATCATGGAACTAGCGCCCAAAACCAGTAAAATATTAGCGATGTTTGAACCAATAACATTTCCAACCGATATCCCCTGTTTCCCTTTTATTATCGCATTTAAACTTCCAGCTAGTTCTGGTAGAGATGTCCCAAATGATACCAGAGTTAATCCGATAACAATTGCTGGAACTCCTAAATATGCAGCTGTTTTCCCGCCTCCTTCTACAAGAAAATCTGCACCCTTTACTAAAATTATTACCCCAACAATCAGAGCTGCAGTCCATCCAACTAAATGTAAAATCATGATGGGTCATTTTATTATAGTATAAAAAAGTTTTAGTATTGTATATTCAGATTAATATCGGGACGCACTATTATGCGAAAAATTGAATATAGCAACGACATAATACTAGTCGGGGTCGATTATTTAAATGAGAAGAGTTTAGAATCAGAACTCTCCAATTTGGTTAAAGAATACGATCCAGGAATTGTGGGTCTTACACTCTGCGAAAAGAGATTTGAATCTTTAGAAGAAGAGGATGAATGGAAAGAAAAACCTTTATTGCCCTCTTATAAGAAAGGAAAAACTGGTTCCCTTATTTACCAAGCCTTCGTAGATGCAGTGAGAGAGAATCTACGTCGGTTCAAAGGTGTTAAGCCAGAAAGTCATATCGCTAATCTTGTTCCATTAGCGGATTCACTAAATGTTGATGTTGAATTTTTAGATCGAGATATAACCCTTACTTTGAGTAGATCCTTCAGAAATATGTCACCTCTTGAAAAATTAAAAATGATCTGGTATTTCAGATCTACAATGTTAACTTTTTCAGATAAGAAAAAGTCTAAATCTGTCGAAAAAATAGAAAAACATGATGATTTGATCGATGGTGTTCTGGATACCGTGAAGGAGTTCGCACCTACCGTTGCAGAAAGAGCCAAAAAGGAAAGAATTGAATATATCAGCAGAAGGATTTACAAAGTCTCAAAAAGAGATAAAATTATCTCTATCGTACCCGAAAGTAAACTCTTGAAGGTTGAGGATAAACTAGATGAGATTCATAGTGAAGAAAAAAGAAGAGGAAGAGTCAGAGGTATACTTCACCTAGAAACTCTAAGCCAAAAAGTATATTCAACCCTACTAAGGTATGCCTCACCCATTTTCTTTATAAGTTTAGCAGCATACCTTTTCTTATTTTCAGATGTGTTAAATATATGGCGTGCTTGGCTGTACTGGTTTATTGCAGTAGGTGGGATGGCTGCCTTAGGTGCCTTGATTGGAAGGGGTCATCCTTTGTCTATAATAACTTCATTTTTATTAGCTCCATTTATGTCATTAACTCTGATTGGACCAGGGTGGATTGCTGGATATGTAGAATTAAAAATAAGGAATCCTAAGTTGAGAGATCTAAGAGAGCTAACTGCCTCTAAATCTACAGGGGATTTTTTGAGAAATGATATAATTAGGATATTCTTAGTTGGAACATTCTCCAATATATTTACGTGGATTGGTCTCTTTATCGTGTTACCTTTACTGATCTCAATTCTTGGTTAAAGAGTAAAATATATAACATCTATTATGTTCATTAACCTAAGATGGATTTGAAAAATTTCTTTAAAAGATTTTTCGAAGGTCTTCTGATGGGAGCTGCCAACATAATCCCTGGCGTTTCAGGTGGTACTATAGCATTAATTATAGGTATCTATGATAAACTTGTACATGCTATCAATCAGATCCCGAAAGATCTACCTTTTCCTTTACTCAAAGGTGATGTTTCGGGGTTTAAGAAAAAATTGAATAAGATAGATTTTCCCTTTTTAGCTCCTTTAGCCTTTGGTGCATTACTTTCAGTAGCTGTTATAGCAAAAGGGTTAGGGTTTGTAATGGAGACCTATCCAGCACAAACATTTGCATTCTTTTTTGGATTGATCTTGGCATCAGTTGTTGTGGTTTACAAATATATTGAAAAAATAAATATCTATTCTATTTTATCAGCTTTTATTGGTTTCATATTTGTATTTTACATTCTTGGAATAGAAGCGATAGAATTCGGACATGGGCCGATAACAATCTTTATCACAGGGATGGTGGCCATAGTTTCGATGATATTGCCTGGGATCTCTGGATCATATATTCTGCTTATATTACATCAATATGAATTTATGGTCGAAGCTATATATTCATTCAATTTTCCTATTTTGATCATTTTTTCAATAGGAGCGATTATAGGATTATTCGGTTTCGCAAAAATATTAGATTATTTACTTCAAAAACACCCTTCGGTCTCAATGGCTTTCCTTTTTGGACTGATGATTGGCGCCTTAAGAGAGCCTTTTATGAAATCAGTAAATAATGCTGGAAATATATATGAAATAATAATACCTGCAATAATTGGAGCGGTGTTCGTAGCGATCTTAGAGTACAAATATGTGATAGAGAAGAAGTGATCAAATCCTTTTGAATCCTCTTTTTATCCATCCACCAACAGCCCGTCTGACGTAGAAAAATGTCTGTTTATAAGTTCTATCTTCTCCCCCAACATAAGTCTCATAGTCTTTAATATCATCTACGAGTTCTTCCCAATCGTTAGCATTTTTGACTACTGTAAATGATTTGCCAACGCTTTTCAATCTATGAGCATCACTTCCGCCAACAATAGGCAAGTCCATCTCTTCTGCTAAATTTCTAGCTCTTACATTTTTATAATGCCAGGTCCTTCCATTCAATCCCTCCATAGCATCCCAATCATTACCACGTATCACATCTTCACCCATCCCAGACCAGAATCTATAAGGATGTACCGCCACAGCGATCGCATCGTGTTCATGGATGATCTCTATTGCTCTCTCAACGGTTTTTGGCCTGCCAATTTCTTCCTTCAAACCTAGTGCTCCGACGTGACCCTCTTCAGTACTTACCTCTATTCCCGGCACAATAATAAGATCTGTGTCCATGTTTTTTATTTTTTTATAACCTTTTATAGAATTGTGGTCCAAAAGTGCTATTCCGTCCAATCCTTTTTTTTCAGCTACTTTAACAATATCTTTAGGGTCTGATTTTGAATCACCTGAATATGTAGAATGGATATGTAAATCAAATTTCACGTGCTTTCACCTTCAACATAAGAGATAATCTTCTTAGATAATTTAGTGTTTTTATTTTTTAATATTTTTTTGACTTTGTTTTTAATTCTTTCTGTCTGTTCCTTTCCCGCTACAGGTATTCTGCTAGCGTATACCATCGAGTCTAGATATGGATTTTCTCTGGTTAAATATTCCTTTCTGCCCTTTTTAGATTCAACCTCAGCAGTGATCGTTTTTAATAAATAGTTGCCATATCGATCTTTACCCTCCCTTTTTTCTATATTAATAACCTTACAAAAATATGTAAGAGTTGCTTCCTTAGGAAAATAATATCCGTCCTCTTCCAATAATCTTTCTTTACCCAATTCTGATGCCTCAGGTTCATTATGCCCTGTTAATGAAGCTAAATAAAAAAGATGGATGTTTTTAGTCAGTGAAAAAGTAAATCTGCTGTTCATTTCCAAATTTCTACTAGTATCGGAAGGATGATATATTTTCAAATATAAAATGTTTTGATCTATTTCCGCTCCAGCTGCAGAAGCGTTTATGACTTCATTCGAGGATATCAAAATACCCTCATAATGTGACATGATCAACCTCTTAAGCTACCTCCATACCGCCCACGTTCTTCTTATCTTCATTTTTTTGCTCAGAGAGATTTACCTGTGGCAATGGTATTGGGGGAGGGAGCTGTAAATCTTTTGCCAATATAACTGCTTGAGGAATACAGTTACTTATTATAGTAGAATGTATTTGCTGAGCTACATCTTGGGGCATTTCATTTTCTTTTTTCCATTTATTCGCTAAGTTGGGGTAATTACCTTCAAATAAAATTTTACCCTCTATCTTTATCATACCCATGTTTTGATAATTTATATTGAATCTGAAGTTTAACTCGTTTTTATTATTATTTATCTTTCGGATACGAGTCACTGAACTGTTGTGATCTACTCTTAAATTTCCTCTTGCTTCTTCCTTTTCTCCGTATCTTTCAGCATCAATAGACCTTATTTCAAAATTCTTAATAGGCATAGAGCGATATTAAACCTGGTTATTTAATAATCTTTTGTTCAATGTGTGATTTACATAAAAATAAAGTAATCTAAGCAAAATGTTTATAATCTCCCGGGCTAATTGTTATGAGGCTAAATTATACGTAAGTTGTGGTTAAAATGTCTCCTGCTAACTCAATTGAAATGTTATTAGAGGATATCAAAGAAAATCCAGAGATAAATAATGTGACCCTTGTTTCTAGAAGTGGTATGCACATAGCTGGTGAGGTCCCGAAAAATTCTCACCGCGAGACGTTCGTAGCTATGTCTGCAATTTTACTAGGATCCGCAGAAACTGCTACTTCTGAATTAGAAGATGAATTATCATATGTTCTAGTCGAATTAAAAAAGTCTCGTATTTTGATTTTGAACAGCGGACCTTCAGCGCTTTTGGTTACTAAGTTAAATAAAGACAGTGATATTGATGAAATTATCGGTTACCTTGAAAATCCTATCAAGGAAATTCAGGACTCACTATAATATTTGGAGGGGGTATTATTAGCATCACTGGTTTTATCAATTGTAATGTCATCTCGCTTGAAAGACGTTCCGAAATGTATCATGGTTTTACTGTAGAAAATGGGATCATTGGAAATATAGATAATTATGATAAAATAATGGAAGGTACTGATGAAAAAATTGACCTAGATGGTAACTATGTTTTACCCGGGTTTATCGATTCCCATACTCATCTATTAGAAACTGGATTGAAAATGGATAGAGTAGACCTTTCTGAATGTGAAACCTTTGAAGAGGTAAAATACTACCTTGAAAAGAAAATTAATGAAACTGAAGAAGGTGAGTGGGTGATAGGCAATGATTATGATGAATCTAAATGGAAGGATACAGATGTTCCAACTAAAGATGACCTTGACGATTTAAGCAAGGCTCATCCTATAATCATCAAAAGAGTTTGTGGACATTCTGCTGTGGCCAATTCTTTAGCTCTGGAAAAGATAGGTTTAGAAAAAGAAGAAATAAACTATGAAACAGGCCTTTTGAAGGAAGAACCTGTTTGGGAATTGGACGAAATTATACCGATATCCAAAGAGGAAAAGAAAGAAGCTATAAAAAGAGGGATTAAAAAGGCCCATTCACTTGGTATCACCTGTGTACACGAAGTTGTAGGTGAAGATGCCTGGGAAGCATACCAAGAATTAGACGATGAAAACGAATTGGATTTAAGATTCCGATGTTATATTTATTATGATGAAGTAGATGAAGATGGTCCTGTAAAAAGGAGTGATTTTTTAACTTTAAATGGATTAAAAGTATTTGCTGATGGATCGATAGGAGCTAGAACTGCAGCCTTAGAAGAGGAATATGTCGATGATCCAGGTAATAAAGGAATGCTTATTCATGATGAAGAAAAATTAAAAGATATAATCAAAAAAGGAGAAGAAAAAGGTTTTCAAATTATGGTACATGCCATAGGAGATAGAGCAATTTCTACTGTCATCGATGCTTTTGAAGAAGGTGCTTCCAGGTCTAAAGAGTTAAGGCATCGAATAGAACATGCTGAGATGCTTTGGGAAGAAAACATACGAAGAGTCAGAGATCTTAATTTGATTCTTTCTACACAACCCAATTTTGCGTATAAATGGTCTAAATCAGGAGGTATGAACGAGACCAGATTGGGGAAAGAAAGACTCCAGAAATGTAATCCTTACTGGGATATACAAAGATCTCTTGTTAAGATGACCTTTGGTTCCGACTGTATGCCTATGGATCCATTGTTTGGTATATACTCAGCTGTAAACCATCCTATCCTTGAACAGAGAATTTCTACATACAACGCTTTACAGAGCTACATAACGAATGGGGCCTATGCCTCTAAAGACGAGGAAAAATTTGGAAAATTTAAAGAAGGAATGAAAGCTGATTTTGTAGTCTTGTCTTCAAATCCATTAGAATCCGATGATATAAACGACATAGAAGTCATCATGACTGTGATAGATGGAGAGATAGTATACGATAGTAGAGATTTAGAGTGAAGAATAAAAACGTAAAAATTAAGATGTCTATCTCATCCGATTACCTTATATACCCCCTTTTTATTGAAAAGACCGGTGTTTAAAAATGCCTGAAATACCTGAAGAATTAAGATACACGGAAGATCACGAATGGGTGAAGTTAACAGATGGTGAAGTACAATATGGTATCACTGATTATGCACAAGAAGAATTAGGAGATATAGTTTACATAGAACTTCCAGAAGTTGGAGAGGAAGTAGAGAAAGGAGATATGATAGGGGTTGTTGAATCAGTTAAAACAGTTTCAGACTTGTACGCTCCGATGACTGGAACTATAACAAAAGTAAATGATGAATTAGAAGCTGCACCAGAAGCAATTAACGATGACCCATATGGTGATGGTTGGATTATAGCAATAGAATACGAAGAAAAATCAGAATATGAAAGCTTGATGGATGCTGAAGAATTCAAACTCCATACAGAATAAAACCCTTTTTTTCTCTCTTATATAAAAATTATTAAGTAATTAAAAAAGGAAAAGGTTTTAAAATATTTTTAGTGGTTTTCTAGAAATGAAAACCTTTCATGAGCCGGCATACCTTCTTTATAGCAGTAATGTATTTCACTGAAATCTTTTCTAAATTCTTTGACATCCTCTTTTACTGACTTTGGATCTTCTTTATCCATAACTATTCTCTTTATGAATTCTGCTACTTCTTCCATTTCATTTTCTTTCATTCCAAGTCTAGTTAATTCCTGTGTACCTAATCTAATGCCGCTCGGCTCCTGAGCACTATCAACATCATCCCATGGAAGTAGATTTTTATTAGCAATCATATTTGCTTCTTCCATAGCTTCTACCAATGTTTCACCGCCGCCTTCATCTAGAACGTCAGCAGCTATGGTATGTGATGCTGTGAATCCTTTATGCTCACAAAGGACATCAAACCCTCTCTCATAAAGTGCTTGACCAAGGGCTTGTGCATTATTGATTATCTGGTCTGCATAATCTTTACCAAACTGCATATGTTCAGCTAAAGATACACCTAATGCAGCCATAGTGTGTAGATGATGGTTTGAAAGAACTCCGGGGAATACACCGTACTTCAGCTTCTCTTGAGTCTCTTCATCTCTTGGATTTGCTAACAGGATCCCTTTTTGGGGTCCAGGAAGCGTTTTGTGAGTACTTCCTGTCATGATTTCAGCGCCTTCTTCCAATGGTTGTTGGAATCGACCTGCTCCGATCAAACCAAGAACGTGTGCACCGTCATACCAAACGTGACAGCCTACTTCTTTAAAAGTCTCTTTAAGTTCTTCCAATGGCGGTGGGAATAAGAATACGGATTGACCAAATAAAGCTATATCAGGTTCCTCCTCTTTAATTAACTCCTTTGTCCCTTCTAAATCAATATTCATTTCGTCTACATTGAAAGGATAAGTCTTGGGTTTCATTCCTCTGAATCCAACAGAACCAAAAACTGCACTGCTGATATGAGCCCCATCAGATACATCAACAGAAGTTATTGATTTTTCAGGTCCACCTAATGCCATCAAAACTGCTTGGTTTGCATTTGTTCCTGAGATGGGTCTGACATCGGCGTAATCTGCTCCGAATAAATCCCTTGCTAACTCCTGTACTTTTAATTCTATTTTATCCACATAAATATTACCTTGATAATATCTATTTCCAGGTGTACCTTCAGCGTATCTGTCCTGTAAATCTGACAGCATTAGCTCCCTTGCCATAGGACTAATTATGTTCTCTGATGCGATCATCGGTAGTGAATTAGAGAACCACTCATGGTGTTTCTTCACCTGTTCATATATATATTCTGCGTCTTTCTTCATACAAACACCTTGGAATTCTTATTAAACACTCATTATTAAACCATTTTGTCTGCAAATACGATTAAAATCGATTTTTCAAGACAATTTTTTTATAACCTCAAAACACTTATCTTAATGTTGGAGGACAAAAAGATTAATAAGAAGACAGGTTGTTCTCCAAAATCTGACGCAAACTCAGGATGGCGAAATAAAATGGCACGAATAGATGATTTTAGAGTTAAGGACATTATGAGTAAAGAAGTGATTACCGCTGACCCTAATGACACGGTATCAGATGCAATAGGATTGATGAAAAAGCACAATATTTCAGAACTACCGATAACAGAAAATAGTGAAATAATAGGACTAATAAGTGATGAAAAATTTATTGAGAGGAGGCATCTTCCCTTTTCAACAAAACTAAAACATGTGATGAGTAAACCTCCAAAAATCAATGAGAATGACTCTATCGTAGAATTATGTGAGATGTTACTTTCATCTGGATACAGAGGATTACCAGTCAGTTCAAGTAATAGTGATCTGGTGGGTTTTGTATCTAGAACTGATATTGTAACAATCATCCCTGATGTGGATGAACTAGGAGATATTGATGTACAAGAAGTAATGACTCCCTCACCAACTACCGTCAGTGAGAGAGAGGCCATTGCGAAAGCCAAATCATTAATGAAAAACCTTGATGAAAGAGTTTTACCAGTTGTTGATAAACATGGTCATTTAAGTGGGATGGTAGGAATAAAAGATATAGTAAACGGAGGGTCATGGCCGATTGAAAGAGAGGAAAAAGGCGAAAGAAGAGGTGAACGGGATTCGCCTTATGACAATATTGAAATCCAGAGTTTGATGAATAAACCACCTGTTAAAATATTACCTAGTGAAACAATCAAAAAAGCTGCCAATAAGATGAATGAATATAATATCTCAACATTGGTTGCAGCTGATAATGGCGATATAAAGGGAATTATAACACAATACGACTTGGTCGAAATTATTACAACATTCAGGGAGGCTGAGCAGGTATATGTACAAATAACAGGATTAGAGGCGTCTCCAGGGATGTATGACCAAATGTACGATTTAATACAAAAATACCTGAAAAAAATAAATAATGTTCTTAAACCTCTAGTATTGAATATACACGTGGTGACCCACAAAAAAGAAGGAAATGAAACAAAATACAGTATTCGTTTAAGACTTAATACAGACTATGGAATGTTTTATGCAAATAAATACGACTGGAACATAATGAAAGCATTAGATGATTCATTAGAAAGTGTTAAAAGGAAAGTATTCCAAGAAAAAGAAAAATGGGTAGATAACAAAAAACATCCGAAGTACATCGGAGAATAGGTGTTTTATAACACCTTTTTATTTTTTTATTGTGACTTGAATGAGTTATGCAGCATTGTATTCTGGAGGAAAAGATTCTACCTTAGCGCTATGGATAGCTCAAAATAATGGCTTGAAGGTAAATAAATTAATCACTGTTTGCCCAAAAAGAGAAGATTCCTATATGTTCCATAAGCCTAACCTGCACCTTGTACCTAAATTATCTGAATCAATGGGAATCGATTTGATCAGAGTAGAAACTGAAGGTGAGAAAGAAAAGGAACTTGAAGATTTAAAAGAAGTTATATCAACTCTTAATATACAGGGGGTTATCAATGGTTCCGTTGCTTCAAATTATCAAAGAAAAAGAATTAAGAAAATTGCTAATCGTTTCGATTTAGATATGTATTCACCACTATGGGGCATGGACCAGGAAAAAATACTCGAACTCTTAATTGAAAACAACTTTGATACTAGAATAGTAAGTGTCGCTGCAATGGGATTGGATCATTCATGGCTTGGTAGAAAGATCGATAAAGAATGTAAAAAAGATTTAATGAAACTTAATAAGAAGTATAGAATAAATATTGCAGGTGAAGGGGGAGAATACGAAACTTTAGTTTTAGGTAGTCCAAATTATAAATATAATTTCAAAATCCAAAAAAGTACAAAAGAGTGGGATGGTAAAAGAGGTAAACTGAAGGTAAAAGAAATAAAAAAGGTTTAGTTTTTAATGTCTTTCAATATCACTTACGTGATGATCTTTGTGGTATGCCCAGAATTCCTTCATTGACACTCCTCTTCTATCGGGTTGGTCTACTACCTTACCCTCCAGCATTTCTTTTTCAGATCTAAGTGATTCTGCGTGACCCTTTTCCATCAAGGCTAAATATTCAAATTCAGAGGCATATTTTTTCTCTCGTTTAGCAAGATATTTATAAATTCTTCTTGCACTATTTTCATTGATGACTGCTTTTTCAAGAGAATCTATCATATTCATTACTCCTTGGAATTTAAATTTAGTTTCATGTGCTGGTAAGTCATCCTCCTCAGGTACAACGTAATCCTCATCCCCAAATTCTTCTTTATGTATTCTTAAAAGGGCATCTTTGTGTATCTCTTCGTCTCTTGCTAAACTCTTAAATCTTTCTCCCATCATTTCACCGATCGCAGCTTCTGCAAACTTATTATAATATTCGTTGGCTGCTTTTTCTGCTTCAATAGAATACCCCAGTAGTTCTTTGAAGCTATAAGAATCTAATTTATCGTACATATCAATCAATATTTTAAGCTTTAAACAATTATTAATGTTTTTTCCTAGAACCTATAATAATACCATTTTGAAACGTTTCGAAAACGTATAAATAGGACTTTAACAATTGCATGACGGTGCAAGTATATGGAGGAGATTGTTGAAATTGGTTTACAGGAGTTAGAAAACAGAGATTTTCGATATGGTGATATTAGATTTGAAGATAATAGGCAGGAATCCATAGAAGTCAAAAATGGATCAGTAGAAACAATTAGTGATTCAGACAGCAAAGGTTATGCAATACGGATAATCGATGGAGGATGGGGATTTGCTTCATCTTCTGACCTTTCAAAGAAAGGTGTTATAAACACTATTGATAGAGCACAAAAAATTGCTAAAGCCTCAGCAAAAGCATCTGAAGAGATAAATATAAAAGATATAGAGGTTCATCAGGACACTTATACAAGTCCGTATAAAAAGGACCCATTTAAAGTATCTCTCGAAGAAAAACTAGACATATTAACAGAAGCAGAATCTAGGCTAAAAATAGATGATAAAATCAAAGTTAGCTCAGCAAATTACAGAGCTTGGAAATTTTGGAAGGAATTCGCTAGTACAGAAGGAGCAAGGATAGAACAAGAGATCATCCAAATCGGAGGAGGAATAAGTGTTAACGTTTCCGACGGGGAAGATGTACAAACTAGAAGTCATCCCAATTCATTTGGCGGGGATTTTCAATCAGCAGGCTTTGAATATTTTGAAGACCTAGACCTGATCGAAAATGCAGAGAGAACGGCTAAAGAAGGCTTACAATTATTAGATGCCGACCAGTGTCCTGAAGGAGAAATGGATATAATTTTAAATACCAATCAATTGGCTTTACAGATACACGAAAGTTGTGGGCATCCTACTGAATTAGATAGAGTGCTTGGTACAGAAGCCAGTTATGCAGGTACCAGTTTTATGACACCCGACAAACTTAACGAACTTCAATATGGATCAGATATAGTCCATTTAACATCAGATGCGACTGCTAAACATGGACTAGGTACTTTCGGTTATGATGATGAAGGAGTTAAAGCGAAGAAGGTTGATTTAGTCAAAGATGGAATGTTTGTTGGTTATCAAGCTTCCAGAGAGGATGCAGCCCAAGTCGGTGTTGAAGTCAGTGGTAATATGAGAGCTGATGGTTGGCAGAATCTTCCCCTAGTAAGGATGACAAACATAAATCTAGAACCTGGTGATTGGAACAAGCAGGAGATAATAGAAGAGACAGATAAAGGAATTCTTTTTGATGGTGTTAAAAGCTGGAGTATAGATGATAAAAGATTGAACTTCCAATTCGGTACAGAGATAGGATGGTTAGTTGAAGATGGTGAGATCAAAAAGATGATCAAGAATCCAACATACACCGGAATCACTTATGACTTCTGGAACAAATGTGATGCTATCTCTGGCAGAGATGAATGGAAACTTCACGGAGTACCTAACTGCGGTAAAGGAGAACCACCTCAAACTATGCGTGTAGGTCACGGTTGTGCGCCATCTAGATTTAAAGATGTTAGAGTGGGGGTGGGAAAATGGTAATGCCACAAAAATACGAAGATTTGGTTAAAAAGATATTAAATAAAGTGAAAGTTGATGAGGCAGAAATCAGAGTTTCAAAGGAAGATACGAGCTTGACGAGATACGCAAATTCTAGAATACACCAGAATATTGCTCAGAATGATATGACCGTTTCAATTAGAGCGGTTAAAGGTAAAAAAGTTGGATCAGCTACAACTAACTCAATCGATGAGGAATCGCTTGTGAACTGTTTAAGAAGAGCAGAAAAAATCGCTAAACATCAAAAAGAGGACCCTCAATTTAAAGGATTACCAGAAAAAAAAGAAGGAAGAAATGGAAAAGCTCCATTCTACAAGGATACTGCTGAATTTTCTCCTGATGAAAGAGCTGAGATTGTAAAGAAAATAATTGAACATGGAAGTTCTAAAAACGTTGACAGGATGTATGGTGCATTTAAGACTGAAGAGATAGACCTTATGATTGCTAACACAGAGGGAATTAATAAAACGAGCTCGATGACAAACGCTAACCTCACATCTACAGCCATCGCTGATTGGGATAACGACCAAGGATTTGGTTGGAGTGAAGCTTGTTCAGCTAACGTCAAAGATATTGATTACATGGATGTTGTTAAAACCGCTGTAGAAAAGGGACTTAACAACATGAATACTGAAAGCATCGATCTGGGTGAATACACGGTTGTTTTAGAACCATTAGCTGTTCAATTGATGTTGATGTATTTTGGATTCATGGGATTCAGTTCTAGATCAGTACAGGAACAAAGAAGCTTCATGAACGGTAAATTTGGAGAACAGATCGTTGATGAAAGAGTGAACATTTATGATGATGCTCTTGATGATGATATGGTTGGTTTTCCATTCGACTATGAAGGTGTACCAAAACAGAGAGTCGACATAATTAAAGACGGTGTCGCTAATGACGTGGTCTACGATTCATACACAGCTGGCAGAGATGAAGAAGATAAAAAATCAACAGGTCATGCTCTACCGATGCCTAGCTCTCAAAGTCCTATGCCACTAAACCTGTTGATGGACAGTGGAGATTCCTCAGTCGAAGAGATGATAGAAGAAACTGATAAAGGTATATTAGTAACCAGATTCAATTACTGTAGACCAGTGCATCCAGTAAAAAGTATACTTACTGGATTAACCAGAGATGGTACATGGTTGATAGAAGATGGTGAAGTCACAAAACCTGTGAAGAACCTGAGATTTACCCAGAATTTACTAGAAGCCTTTGATTCAGTAGAACTAATAGGTAAAGAAAGAAAGATGTATTCACTGGGTTATTTCCCTGGATATATCACTGCACCTGCAATGAAGATACCGAACTTCAATTTCACAGGTACTACTGAGTTCTAAAAAATACATACAAAACCTTTTATTTTTTATATATAAAAAGAAAAGAAATGTTTTTTATTCGAGAGGCAGATCTTTCATGCCTTCTCTGATCAATTTGATAAGATTTTTGACGTCTTCCCAATCGGCTACCTCTACTGTTGAATGAGAATATCTTACTGGTACTCCGATAGATATAGTAGGACACCCCGATTCCTGAAGTGCCATGCCATCTGTAGTTCCTCCTGTTACACCATATTGGTAAGGTATGTCTTTTTCTTCTGCTACTTTTTTGAAGTGTTTTACCATCTTTGGAGTTGATATCGCTCTGGTGTCTACCATCCTTAGTACTGGACCTTCTCCAAATTTAATAGGTTTGTAAAACTGTTCTGCACCAGGCATATCAGATGTAGTATACGTGTCGAGGGCAATAACATAATCTGGTTTGAGGGTGTTAGCAACAACTTTGGCACCCCTGAGTCCGATCTCTTCCTGTACACTCCAGACATAGGAAGGAGAAATTTGCAGCTCTTCTTCTTTGAGATTCTTTAGTGTTTCCAAGAGAGTATATGAACCTATCCTGTTGTCCATCCCTCTTCCTGTGATTTTACTTCCTGCAAGCCTTAACAGTTTCTTATCGAATGTTATTGGATCTGGAACATCTATTCCTAGTTCTTTAACTTCTTCAGATGAGGACGCACCTACATCGACTCTAGTCTTAGTCCAAGGAGTTACTTTATCATCACTATCTTTATCAGTTGTTAGATGAGGTGGTTTGTGACCAATTACACCATTTATAGGACCTTTTTCTGAGTGTATGGTAACGTTTCTTCCCGGAAGCAGTGCGTCCATAATACCGCCAATTTTCTTAATCCTTAGGAAACCGTCATCTTCTATGTTTGATACTACCATACCAATTTCATCCATATGTGCTACAAGTGCAACGGAAGGTCCTTCTTTCTCCTGCTCGTATATGAGGTTACCTATATTATCTTCTCTTATATTCTCTGAATCTTTTACTTCAGCATAGTCCAGTATCAATCCTTTTATCTTTTTTCTTATCGGTCCTTCATAACCTGAAACACCTGGTTCCATCAATATTTCCTTAAATACATCTAATCCTTCTAATTTTTCCATTTTATATCACCTACGTTAAGAGGGGGACCCCTTGATTTCAAGTGGAAACTACACACACCCGCGGGTTTGTTATTATTATTTTATAAAGGGAGGATTTTTGATTTTAGCCTTCTTTTTCTCTCCTCTGATCTCTATCTGAACTTTTGTACCTTCTTCATGATAGCCAGGATCTAGATATCCCATAGCTATTCCTTTCTCAAGTACTGGCGACCTTGTTCCACTTGTAACTACTCCTATCTTCTCCTCACCATCATATATATCATATCCGTGTCTTGGTATACCATTACCTTCCATTATCATACCTTTAAGCATCTGATGATCAGATTCTTTTACATCTTTAAGTTTCTCTTTACCTAAGAAATCATGATCCCAATCTATTGATTGTTTTTCCCAACCAGTTTCTATAGTTGTCCTAGTTTCATCGAAATCTTGTCCAGCTAATAAGAAACCAAATTCCAATCTTAAAGTATCTCTAGCACCTAACCCGCATTTTGTTGGAGGATTCTCTAGATCCATGAACTGTTCCCAAAGTACTTTTCCTGCTTCATTTGGGATAGCTATCTCAAAACCGTCTTCACCAGTATATCCAGTTTTTTGAACAATCGGTTTATCACCCATCGGCCATTCCTCGTCAAAAGCATCCATCACTTCATCGTTTATCCTGATTTTTTTTCCTTTAAAAAAACCAATATCTGATACATCTTCATCACATACTTTTGACATCATTTTTTCTGCTTTAGGACCTTGAAGTGCAAACATCGATGTCTTGTCCGTTATATCTTGTAGATATTCTTTTCCTCCTTTTTCTGCAAGAAAATTGTATATTTCTTCATTATTTCCCGCGTTTGGTACTATATAACATGAATTTTGTGAAAGTCTATTGACAAGAGTATCGTCTAGTATTCCTCCATCTTCATTAAGTATATGAGCATATTTTATCTGATCGATCTCCGAATCGGTGATGTCCTGAGTACAGTGTTCGCTCATAAACTCTATAGCTCCATCCCCTTTTAGGAGTATCTCTCCCATATGAGATACATCAAAAATTCCTGCTTCTTCTCTTACCGCCATATGTTCTTCGATTATTCCTTCAAACTGTAATGGCATGTCATAACCGCCAAATCCTGTCATCTTAGCTCCAGCTTCTACATGATTTGAGTGAAGGGCTGTTTCTTTCATATTACCGGTATCGTTCGGTGGTTTAAATTTTTTATCTTTTTGTGAATAGCTAAAGGCAAGATTTATTATGTCAGTTTATATTTATTAGGAAAGGGATAACATGAAGGAATATGATCTTATATCTGTTGGAACTGGATCTGCTATGAGTATAGTAACTCAAGTTTTGAATGATAATCCCAATAAAAAAATTGCTGTTGTTGAAAATGAAGCTCCTGGTGGAATTTGTTTGACCAGAGGATGTATACCCTCTAAAATGTTATTATATCCTGCTGAGATGGTAAATCATATAAAAGATTCTGATAAATTTGGTATAAATGCTGAAATAAATAATATAGATTTTAAGAAAATCATGGAAAGAATGAGAGATCATGTTATACCTCAAAGTAAGCAGATAGAAAATAACCTAAAACACAGTGAAGACCTTGATTTTTATCAAGCTGATGCTGAATTTTTAGACGACTATATTCTTAAAGTTGGGAACGAAGAGATAAAGGGCGATAAAATTATACTTGGTACAGGTTCAAGGGATTTAATACCACCTATTAAAAATATAGAAGAGGTAGATTACCTCACAAGTAAAACTTTCTTAGATCTAGAGGAACTTCCAGAAAGTATGGTCATCATAGGTGGAGGGTATATTGCAGCAGAGTATGGTTATTTCTTATCGATGATGGGGTCAGACGTAACTTTAGCTGGTAGGAATCCTCAATTTATACCTTCAGAAGAAGAAGAGGTATCGGATTTAGCTGAAGAAAAGTTCTCTCAATATATGAATATTGAAACAGGATATGAAGTAGTAAAAGTAGAAGAAGAATCTGAAGAAAAAGTAGTTTATGCAGAGAGTAAAGATGGAGATAAGATAAAAGTAAGTTCAGAAAAACTATTGATCGCTGCAGGAAGAAGGTCTAATTCTGATATTTTGAAGCCTGAAAGATCAGGAATCGAAACTACAGATGATGGATGGATAAAAGTAAACGAATATCTAAAAACTACTAAAGACAATATATGGGCCCTTGGTGATGCTACTGGTAAACACATGTTTAAACATGTAGCAAACTATGAAGCCGAACTGGTTTACTACAATGGATTTACAGATATGAGAAGAAAAGTTGATTACCATGCTGTGCCCCATGCCGTTTTTACATATCCCGAAATAGCTTCGGTAGGCATGAAAGAGAAAGAAGCAAGAGAAAATCATGATATTATGATAGGTTATTACGGTTATGAAAATACAGCAAAAGGATCAGCTATGGAGTTAGAAGATTACTTCGTGAAAGTAATAGTTGAACAGGAAAGTTATCGGATTCTAGGGGCACATATAATAGGACCAGAGGCTTCAGTTTTGATACAAGAAATAATAAATCTAATGTATACCGATGATCAAAGTGCTATCCCTATCTTTAGAGGAATGCATATACACCCTTCACTTAGTGAAGTTGTTGACAGAGCTTTCTCTAATTTGCATATTCATGAACATCATGATCATTGAAATGATATTGCTAATAAGAAAAAATTTAAGTAAAGTTCTTTGATTCAAAGTAATTATGAGTTTGAAAAGAAAATATAAAAAGAATCAATTTCTTATAGCTCCAATTTTGTTGATAGTCAGTGCAATAGGGTTAGTTATCGGTCTTTTTGGAACTGTCTTAAGTGGTTATACTCCGGGAATTTTAAACGAGATTGAAAACACACTAGATAATTGGTCATATTGGCTGCTATTGATCGGAGGCATATTTACATTCATATTTGCATATTTGATAATAGATCTGTACAGGAAATTGAACGAATTCAAGGAATTATTCGAGACTTCGAGCAAGAGTAAATTTATAAAGAATATAGCTAGAATCGAAACCTTGGCCTTAAAATTAGGGCCAAAATATGAAGATAAAGTTATAGAGAAAGAAGAAGATTATAACTTGGACCGGTAGTCTGTCAGTTTCCACTTGAAATCAAGGGGTCCCCCTCTTTTATTCTATGCGGTTGTGGTCTAGACTGGTTAAGACTCAAGCTTCCCAAGCTTGCTACCCGGGTTCAAATCCCGGCAACCGCATTATTCTAACATCTTTTCCGCTTTCTTAAAATTAGGATTTATCTCAAGAGTTTTTTGAATAGATTTTTTCCAGTTATTATCATCATCTCTTTTCAGGGCAATTCCCTTGAAGTACCAAGAAACGTAATTTTCTTCATCAATAGAAAGAGACTTCTCTAAATTTTCTAAGGCTTTATTTATTTCATCTTCCTCTATCAAGCAGAAGCCATAATTGTTTAAATAAACAGGATTTTTTCCATTCTTTTCTACAGTTCTTTCGAAGGACTTAAGCGAATCTTTAAATTCCCCCATCTTAAACAGTATACACCCAAGATTGTTGAAATATATCGGATTTTCTACATCTGTAACTTTATTTAAAAGATCAATACTTTCTTCATTTTTGTGGTTAACAAAATGTAGTATACTCAATAGATTCAAGATCCTGTTTTCTTCAGTAACTTTTAATTCTTTTTTTATTTCCTCTATAGAACCTTTATTTCTGATAATGTATCTAAATCTCTCCTCTATTATATCAATAAGTCTCTCATCTTTATCTGATATATTTTTGAACAGATCTTCAACTTCTTTATCATGATCCAATTGTATCAGTGTGAGTAATCTTTTTTCTTTGAACGGTAGATTTTCTGATTTTAAATTTTCTAGAAGTTTTTTTGATTCTATGTTATCTTTGTTTTTATACCTTATCTCTTCAAGGTTTATAGTTGAAAAAATATCTTCTTTGTTCTTTTTAAAGATGTCCTTTGATTTGTCCACGTTTTCTCTTTCGTAAAAAATACATCCGGTGATAACATCATCTTCATTTACAAATTTCATCGCTTCCTCATTATCGTCAAGTTTCCAAAGTATTTCAGAGATTCTTCTTTGTTTTATAGGGTCTGAGTATTTTGACTTCTCAACATTTTTCTTTATCATCTCGTCTGTTCTTTCTATTTTTATCTGCTGGTCTAAAATATCTTTAAGTTGTCTTGCTTCTTTATTATCTGGATCAATATCTAGGACTCTGTTAATACTTTCTAGTGATTTTTCGTATTCGTCTTTTTTATAAAGGTAAGCTGCATTGATGTATTGGTATTCTGGATTGTCTGGTTCTATTTCTATAAGTTTTTCTGATACTTTTGTTGTTTTATTTATCTTACCCTGTTTTTCAAATATCAGTGCTTTGTTCATCAAAGCTTTGGTAAAAGATTCATCTAGAGATAATGCATTATCTAGAGACTTTAAAGCTTGGTCGAGCTCACCCTTTTTCATGTAACAGAGACCGATATTGTTCCATGTTTCAGGAGATTCAGGTTCTATTTCCAATACTTTTTCGAAACATTTTATGGCTTCGTCATAGTCTGATTTTTTATAGTGAACTTCACCTTTATTTCTCCATGCCTCCAAGTACCTTTTATCGATTTCTAAAGCTTGTTCTAAAGCATCTATTTCATTATCATATGATTCAATTTTATCATAAGCTTTTGATAGTAAAAACCAACTTTCTTTTAGTTTATCATCTTTCTTTATTATCTCGATAATCTTGTCGATGGTTTCTCTTGGCTCATCATTCTTCAAAAGATTTCTTGCTTCACTCATCATTTTATTGATCTGGTCTCTTTTTATTTTTTCTTCTTCGAGGTCCAACCCTTTTAGGAGGTTAAATTTATCCAATAATTTATAAAGATTTTTGACTCCAGCAACTTCAACTGTAGAATCGATTCTTTTGTTTACTCTTTTATGAGTCAGGATGAATCCATGGATGTTTTCATCTGTAATCTCTTCAAGATTCTTTACTTCATCTTCGATATCCTCCCTTCTAGAACATTTTACAACGTAATCTTTTTTTTCGCCATCTCTTTCAATAGAGGCTTCTACTTGTATATCGCCTCCTACGGATTTTACTGTAGATATCTTGAATCCCATTTTTTCAAGTAAATCAATGCAGAGTTTTTCGAATTCTTCTCTGCTCATCGATTGTATTTTTTCCGAAAGCCGCTCTTCTATATTCAAGGATTCACCTATATTTAACAGAATATGTTTTTAATATTTTAATTATTACATCGTATCTTTAGATTCATACCTTTTCAAAAGCGTTTTCCAATCTATCAAATTTTCCTGTGGTCCAGCGGATTCTAAAGCAAAACTAGCTCTGGCAGAGGCGAGCTTACATGATTCCACTATATCATAACCTCTGTATAAACCAGCATAGAACCCAGCTCTGTAAGCGTCTCCAGCACCAGTCGGTTCTTTAATTTCTGTTGGTTTATAGGCAGGTATATTAATTATATCATCATAATGGTACAGTGTACTACCTTTGTTTCCCTTAGTAACTATAAAACTCTCTACATAAGATAAAAGATCCTCTGGTTCTTTTAAATCTAAATATTCAAGAGTCAAAGATAGTTCTGTTTCATTACAGAAAAACAATTCACATTTTTTAATTATCGAAATCAGATTATCAGAATCATAAACGTATTTTAATTCCTGGGCGGGATCAAAATATATTTTTTTGTTTAATTTTTGTGCATAATCTATTACTTTTTCATAGTATTCTGGTCTACCGGTTCCTATGTGTATTATTTCAGAATTTTTTATCGTTTCTTTTTGAAGATCAAATTTGTAGGAATGTTGCATAGCTCCCTGGTCTACAACAGCCATTTGATTTTCTTCGTCATCAGTGATTATCCAAACTTTGGTAGTATTTTGTCCTTTGATATCATCTAAGTCGTAGATCTGTACATTTGAATCCTTCAATGCCCTTTTGTAATCCTCGGGAAAATCGTCTCCAACAAATGATGCTAAAGAAACTGGTATACCTAACTCAGCAGAATTTCTAGCTATGTTAGCTCCAGTTCCTCCGTATCTGATAGTCTTCTTGTTCAACCCAATGGACGTATTAGGCTCTGGAAGTGAAGGGACTTCTAGGATAACATCTATCGCAGTATGTCCGAATATACCAACAAAACATTTCATGAAAAATAAATCAATAGAAAAGATAAAAAGGTTTTTGAGATATTATATTTCAATAGTGATGAAATGAGTAGGTTTTAAGGGAAAAACCTATTCTAATTCGATCTCATCAACTGAAATTTCTTCAACTTCTTCAGATTCTTCAACTTCTTCAATCTCTTCTTCAGATTCTTCAATGTCTGCTTCACCGACTACTTCACCAAAAGCAAGAGTTCTTAGTACTCTTGTGATCTCTATTTCTACTTGGTCCCCAACTTCTGTGTCAGGAACAAAAACAACGAAGTTTTCTACCTTAGCTACTCCGTCTCCTTCCTTCCCTATATCTTCAATTTCGACTTCGTATCTTTCTCCCTCTTCTACTGGGGGAGAAACTCCGACTCCTTTATTCATATACTTTAACACCTCTATTTACTTACTTTATTTTTGCATACATCATAATAATGTATGCAAGTAAGTCATCAAAAAGGGGCTTATTTATCTTTTGCCCTAAAATACGTATTTTATAAGGTATTTAAGATATCTTTTTCATGTTCTATTATAGTAACATCACGATTTCCTTTTATTTCATTGTAAATATCTACAGCCGTACCATCCGTATAATCTCTTGATTCTATTCCTTGCTTTTCTATAAGTATCACTTTCTTGCCGATCTCTAAAGCCTTTTTGATAGCCTTAAGATTCTTTAGATTTCCTTTACCGATCGGGAAACTGGTCCCAACCACGATATCTGCTTCTGAAATATATTGTATATTTTCATTGTATTTATTATCATTTATTGAGGAAAACGGTGCTTCAGTAACAACATTGATATCTAAAAATTCTGCTTTTTCTAGATCAGAATCCATCACATTCAGTACTCCTGCTGTAACTTCAAAACCGTTTTCTATCAATATTTTGAAAAGTTTTCCGATACTCCCTCCACCACAGATTACGTGTATCTTTTTGCCATTATTATTTTGTTTAAATTTCTTTTCAATTGGAGTAACATAAAGACTTCCATCTTTTGGATTTTCATGTACTTCAGCTTCCACTCCATAGACTGCTCTTAAATGTGGTTTTGTAAGAACTTCTTCAGGGTATCCTGAAGCATGTATTTTTCCTTCATCAAGTAATATTATTTTATCACAGTATCTTGCAGCTAGGTTTAGGTTATGATGTACTGACAAAACTCCTAAATTGTCATTTTTATTTTTTATAACTTCCATCATTTCAATTTTATGACCAATATCCAGGTGTGATGTTGCTTCATCCAGAAGTAGAATATCAGGTTTTTGGGTTAAAGCTCTTGCCACGATCACTCTTTGAAGTTCTCCTCCTGATAGTTCCTTAACTTTTCTGTCTCTGAATTCATAGGTGCTAGTAGCTTTCATTGCATCTTCTGCTATCTTTTTATCATCATCTCCTGGATTTTCGAATCTTCCAAGATACGGTGTCCTTCCCATGAGAACTATTTCCCAAGCGGAGTAAGGGAAGCTTATGAAGGTGTCTTGTGGTACAACTGCAGCAGCTTTTCCTATCTCTTTTCTAGAATAGTTTTTTATAGGTTCGTCATTAATTTTTATCTTCCCTTCCCAGGGCTCTATTATTTGGGTAATCGCTCTGATAAGGGTGCTCTTTCCTGACCCATTGGGACCGATTACACCGATAAAATCATGTGAATCCATAGAAAGATTAAAATTTTTTAATATAGGTTTATCCTTGTATCCTGTTGTTAGATTTTTTATCTCTAACGTCACCATACTGTTTCACCTCGATTTTTTATCAATAGATAGATGAAGAAAGGAGCTCCAATTAAACCTGTTAGGATCCCTATCCAAATCTCTCCAGTTGTTCTAGAAATTGTGTCGCATGAAACCAGGAATATACTCCCAAGTAGTCCAGAGATCGGTATGAGTCTTTTATGATCTGGACCTACAAGTAATCTTGATGCATGAGGGATTATTAAACCCACGAAACCTATAACCCCTGTGAAAGATATTACGGTTGCAGCCAATAAGCTCGAAGTTATTAATTGAACGATCTTTGTCCTTTCCACATTTATTCCCAATTGTTTAGCTGATTCTTCGCCAGTTTGGATAACGTTCAAATCTCTAGAATAGCTGAAAACCAGTACGACCCCGATGATAGTTAAGGGAAGTGCTATCATAACTTCATCCCAATATGTACCATTCAAAGAACCCCACATCCACGAAACAATACCCATCTTTTCCATAGGGTCGCTTATGAAAAGAACATAACTTGTCAAAGCGGTCATAAGAAAGTTCATAGCTAGACCTGCAAGAAGTAAAGTTGAGATATCTGTTCTATTACCTACTCTTCCTAAAAGAAATACAGTGAATGCTGTTGCCATGCTGAAGATGAAAGCGAGAAATGGAAGCATAAATATATTTACATTTAGAAAGATCCCCACTGCTGCGCCAAAACTTCCTCCTGCTGATACACCAAGTATGAAAGGAGATGCCATAGGATTCTTAAAAATCCCCTGCATGGAACTACCTGACACAGCAAGTCCTAACCCGGCAACAACTCCTAGTAAAATTCTAGGAAGCCTTATAAGAGTAATTATTGTATGGTCAGGCCCTGAGAAGTTTGAGAAAAATTTTCTTATAATTGGTATTTCTGAAAGTATGATTTTAACAACTTTAATAAAAGGAATTTTAACAGAACCTAAAGATGTAGATAGAACTAAAACAAATAGTAATAAAAATGAGAAGGCTAAGAGGGCCTTACCGAAATGATCCTTGAGTGGTTGTTTCATGTTTTATTCTTCTTGAATTTTATTATGCTTATGAAAAACATTATTCCTAAACATAAAGATATTGAAAAACTCGGGATGTTGCTATCTTTTTCTGAAGATTCTTTTACTATAACATCAGAAGTCAGATCATTGTTTTCCTCGTTTATTTCATATGTATCGTTCGTCGTATCTACTTCTGCTGTTATGGTATAATTGCCTGTTTCGGGATAATTCCATCTAAATTTTTCTGTTGTTTTTGTAGATTTAGATTCGATCACGTTTATCATAGTTGAGTTAATCAGTGTTTTATTTTGAGAGTCTTGTGAACTGTACCAGAAAGATAGTTTAACATTGACTGCATCCATTTGACCCATGTTCTCAACTTTTACAGATAATTTTGAAGTAGTACCATTTGTTATCAGGTTTGATGGGGCAATTATTATATCTTTTATTTTCAGATCAGGACGATCAGCTTCATTTTTTATTACTTTGTTAATATTCACAAGCCTGAGCTGAGCTTCTGTTATCCTTGGACCTGGTCTTGACATCATATCTCCGTTCACGAAAAATATCTGATCTTCTTTTACAGCTTTTATTGACTGCCAGGATTCTTTCTTAGCGAGATCGTTCACCGAATTTTTTAGGTAATTTGGAGCTATTATTATCTCAGGATTGTCACCAATGATCTCTTCTTCTGATATAGTAGTCCATCCTTCTTTATCTGACGCTATGTTGTTACACCCTGCTTTCTGGATTAGAGTGTTCTGGAAAGTATCATTCCCAGGGGTGTATATCCCCTGGTAAGTCCCTGATATGTAGAATGTATTAGGTCGTTTTGATTTTTTTAAGTCTCTGGTATCAGAAGTTATCGTATTCATCGTCGATTTTAAATCATCAACTATGCGTTCTGCTTTCTCGTTTATTCCACACATCTTCCCAACTAGTTCAATATCTGTATATACATCATCAATAGTATTTCCACCGGTTACAAAAACTTTCAAATCGTATTCTTTTAGCGAAGATATCATATTTGTGTTAGCTTTCGTGATTAAAACAACGTCTGGATTTAGGGAAACGATCTTTTCATAATCCACATTGTAAGCATCTCCAACTTTTGGTACTTCATTCACTTCGGGAGGATAATTACTGTATTTGTCAACTCCAACGACCCTATCCCCAAGTCCTAGATGAAATAAAATCTCAGTATTAGAAGCCATGAAAGAGACTATCCTTTTAGGAGGTGAATTGAACGTTATTGTTTTTCCTCTTGCATCTGTGATACTTATACTGTCATTTTTCTGGGCGTTTGAGATATAAGGTGTGCCGATAGATAGCATAATCATTGAGATTGATAGTATGCAAATTAATCTTTTTTTCATTTTATCTGACCTTATGTTAATCAAATATACTTGAATTATTTAAATTTTACTTGAACACCTGATTTGTAGAAAATAGAAGTTTACTATTTAAAGCAGAATGTCCAGAGTTCCTGTACACTTGCATGACGATACATATTATCCGAAAATTTATATAATATAAGTCTATCACAATTTGCATTACAAAAAAATGCGATATGGAAGGTAAGCCAAATGGAAGGTAAGGTTTTTTAGGAAGGGAACCTAAATCCACGTTAAAGTGGTTAAAAAAGGCAGTTGCGTGGTGGCAACTGCCTTTTTTATTTCAAATTTATTAAATCTCTAATAACATCTCTATAGGAAAATATAAATCTTTTAATTACATTAGGAATACAGATGAAAATACTCCGTGATAAAAAATCTCTAACAAAATTTTTAATCCTCTATCTATCAGCAGTAGAAAGACTAAGTAAATTGTCTGATCTATCTGATTCTTTAGACATGTCAAAACAGGGAGTTTCTAATTATCTATCAGATATGGAAGATGAAGGTTTAATAGATACCTCAGGACATCGATATCACCCAACTTCAAAAGGTATGGAATATGTTCGAGATATTATTCAAGAGATCACTTCGTTCTTGAATGAAGCAAGTGAAAGGATAGAATTTATTTCTAGGTGTACTGCCATAGCGGATGAAAATATAAAGAAAGATGAAGAAGTTGGATTGTTTATGAAGGATGGTTTTTTACACGCTGCTAAACAGGACTCCTCTTCTATGGGAACAGCTCTAGTAGATGCAAAAGAAGGAGAACCAGTTCTAGTCGGCGGTCTTAGAGGTATTACTGAGATGAATATTGGAAAATTATATTTGTTATGTTCAGAGATTGATAACAAGTCTAAAGATAAGATAAGAGAGATAAAGAATAATGTGAAAACAATAGAGTACGATAAGGTTGCAGTAATGGATGAAAAAGAGTACGGTCTTGCTAATATTTTGAATATAAAACCAGATATTAAATTTGCACCTCTAGAATCTTCTCTCCATGCTGCTGATAAAGGTTTAGATGTTTTGTTAATGGCTGATGAGGAACAAATAGATAATATAATTGAAAAGATAAAAGGTAAGAATAGAAATAGGGATGGAGAATATAGAATAAAGTTCGAAGTAATCTAATAAATAATAGGTATTTCCCTACCACATTCTGGACATTTTCCATTCTTTAAATTTACTTTTCCTGAAGAGAAAAATGATCTAGATATGATAGTAGTACCACATTCTGGGCATCTTGTATCGTTATCCGCTGGGAGATTTCCCAGATAGATGAAATTTAAACCAGCTTCTTTCGCTATTTTTCTAGCTTTGTTCATCGTTTTTTCAGGAGTAGAGGGAGTGTCTCTCATTTTATGGTCTGGATGAAATCTTGAAAAATGTACAACAGTATCTTCCTCTAATTTATCAACTACCCATTCTGAAAATTCTCTAAGTTCTTCATCATCATCGTTATAACCTGGTATGATCAAGTAAGTCACTTCTACATGTATCCCAAGTTCTACAGCCTTTATAGCAGTATTTAGTACGGGTTGTAATCTTCCACCAACTATTTTTTTATAGAAATCCTCGTTAAATGCTTTGATATCGATATTCATAGCGTCAAGATAAGGGGACAAATCTTTTAATGGTTTATCGTTAATGTATCCATTTGTGACATAGACCACATATCCTCCCCCTGTTTCTTTTATTCTTTTTGAAACATCGTAACTGTATTCATAGGCGATGGTAGGTTCATTATAGGTCCATGCTATACCTTCATAGTCCATTGCTTTATTTGCAAGCTCCTCCACTGAATACTCTTTCAGATAAGGGCTTTCTGGGTCTCCATTTGATAGAGATGCATTTTGACAGAATTTACACTTCAGATTGCATCCCATAGTTCCGTAAGATAATACCTGACTTCCAGGATTAAAATGATACAAAGGTTTCTTTTCTATCGGATCTACAGCTAATGAAGCTGCTTTACCGTAAATTAGGGAGTAAAGCTTACCATCTATGTTTTTTCTAACATTACATATACCTTGTTTATGATCCTCAATCAAGCATTCCTGTGGGCACAGATGACATCTTATTTCGTCACCTTCAACCTCCCAATACTTGGCTTCTCTCATATTACATATTAATGTAAATAGATAGTACAAATATGTTATCCAAAAAAAAGAGGAAAAAAGTTTTTTTATGGTTTCGGAGGTGCTGGAGGTTTATATGAATCTGACTCATACTTGAATTCTTTTGCAGCCATTGGTCTCCCTCTTAGGTAATGTACAGTTATCACTATTACCGCAAAACTATTGATGAATATTGATATTATACCCTGTATTATCGGGCTAATAACCACATTTGCGTTTACTGAAAGAATGTCAGAGGGTAGCACAATAGAGATCAAATTGCCAATTCCTCCAGAAACTAACGATAGAATGATCACTACTACGACCAACACTATTGTAAACAGAAGAGTATCATTTGTCTTGGCATATTTTTTACTCGAGGACAGAGCGTCAGAAATACTTTTTCCTTCGATTACTAGTATAGGGATTGTGAACAACCACCAGTAGCAGAAAAGTATTCCTGGGATCAAGCACAGGAATAGTCCAAGTCCGACTACGATTGAAAGTAGTATACTTGCACCGATTATTCCTAATGGGTATTTAGATATGATAGAAAATCCAGTATGTATATTGGTTTTCCCAGTTTCATATGCTTCCTTAGCCATTCCTACAATTCCACCGGCAAATAGCACCTGTATAATTGTGCTCATAAGGCTCAATGGTATGACCAGAAGCATCACCCTCGTAACTTTGTCTAGTATAACACTCGGGTCTGTCTCACCGGATAAATTACTAAAATTTGTGGTCACAGAATTAAGACTTACTACTGATACCACTATCACGATTAGGATTGGGATCAACCAGTAAACTACTATTGGACCTATATTTTTTAAAAGTATGTCAAATGATTTTGAGAATGTGTCGGATAGACTGATATCTCTTTTATAATATTGATATCTTTGATCTTGTGGCTTTTGTTCATTTTCTTCACTACCCTTACTTTCTTCGGGCTGATGGGCTTGATATCCACAGTTGGGACATCGTCCTCCTTCATCTGGTTTAGAGTATATCGCACCACATTTTGGGCACTCGTACATTGCTTCACCACCTCACATATAATAACACTAATCTAAATATTTTTTGTAAAAATTATGTATTACTTATAGAAATTCGATATCTGCAACTACATGGAAGATATGTGGTGCGTAGGATTTTATTTTTTTAATAGTCGTAATTTTGTAATTTTTTTGTATATATTCTTTTAATTCGTTTTTAACATTTGTAGGATAATTTTTATCCTTAGATAATGTATGATAATGTATTTTACCTGAATCTTTCAAGAAGGTTAATGCTTTCGGTAAATATTTCCAAGTATCATGGAGGTATCCCATAACTATTCTATCCGCAAAACTAAATTTATCAAAATTTCGATTATCACCATTCCAAGTTTCAACAGTGTCTTGAACCTTATTCAGCTTTATATTATCGTTAAGGTATCTGTATGAAGTAGGATTGATTTCAAGAGAGTATATTTTTTGGGGATTACCATGATAAGCCATAGGTAGTGTAAAATAACCTATCCCTGCAAACATATCAACTATTGTTTCGTCATTTATTTCAATATTTGCCATCCTGACTCTTTCATCTATATTTCCGCTTGAAAACATCAATTTAGATGTGTCCATTTTATACTTGATCCCGTTCTCAATGTGAACAGTTTCAGTTTCCTTTCCATAAATTAGTTCTACATTTGGTTCTCTTTTTATACCCTCTATCCTTCCTTGTAGGAGAACTGTTTTTACTTCAAGAACCTCGGCATAAACTTTACCTATCTTATATTTGTATTCATATAAATCTTCATCGAGTTTTAGCAGGGCAACATCTCCTAATATTTCCCATCTATCTGGTAATAGTTTTTTTAGATTTTCATCGAGGTCTATTTTATCCTTTATTTTCTCGTAAGGTGTCTTCATCTTTTCCCTAAATCTAACATCTTCTTGGATATCATTTCCATTTTTAGTAACAGGTATTATCAGTTCATCATTTTCTTTAAGGATTGCTCGTTCTGGATCAAGAATACCTTCGTTTTTTACCATTTCTAATATCTCTTGACCCTTTTCCTTCGGTACCCTCATTATTTCATATATTTTATCTTCCATCTGCTTTCATAACTGCATTGGTAGCCCTCACATAAGTATTTTATAGTTATAGATTACTTGGAATTTTGATGGGCAAAAGAAGAATTATTGTTGTTTTAATGATCCTGTTAATCTTTATCTCGCCCTTAAGTGAGACCATCATAGGTACAGATGTTTCTTCACCTACGAATGTGAATCAAATAATATCTGATTTTAGTAATATAGATATGAAACCTGGTAATGAAAAAAATCTTGATTTTGACCTTTATAATCCATATAATTCATCTATTAGGGATATAGAATTAGAGATAGAGATATATGAATTTAGAAGTTTTAACGAGAATGAGAATCTAGATGATCTTGATAATTCAATTTACTTCGAAAAAAGCCAGGCTAATAAGGTTGTTTTTAAAAAAGATGGACTAACCTCTGGGAAAATTATACCGAATTCTTACTTAGTAACCTCCGATGAAAAAACCAGAAAAGGAGTTTATTCTATACGTTTTAAATTATCATTTAATATGGATGGCAAGAATTTCACTATGAAATCGATAGGATATTTTTCAAATGATGAATTAAATGATGCTAGTCATTCTGATAATAATGAGCATATTGTAGGAGGTTATAATATTACAAAACTAGGGGTTGATGGGATCCTTAGAGAGACTTCAATATCAGTAAAAGAATCTAAGTCCACTTGGCCTCAATATGTATTGGGAGCGATTACGGTAATCTTGTCTATTTTAGCAGTTTATTTTTATCTGAAGGAAAACAAGAACTAGAACATTGTTTTTATTACTGGACCGATAAATTTTAGCATACTAGGGGAAGCCTTCACGATGGGTTTAACAAGTTTAGAAGGATGATCAATATCTCCTTTCTCTTCTATGATCTGTTTTATTTTATCTTTCTGAAGAGAAGATAAAAGATTATTTAATTCATCATCATTCAAACCAGTGAATACTTTCCTTATTTTCTGTCCTCTTCTTATCTCTTTTCCTATCTTACTTAGAACATTATCCTGATATCTCATCAAAAAATCTTTAGAAGCATTCTCTTCTTCAAAACTATCAATAATGGTTTGCCCACAAAATTCAGCAGATACAAGGCCTGTATATATTCCTCCTCCTGACAATGGTTTGACCTGACCTGCTGCATCTCCGACTAACATGATTCCATCGGTAACCATAGGTGTTATCAGTCCTATTGGTATGCTACCTGATAGAATACCTACAATTTTACTGTCTAAATTTTTAGATTTAAGTAAATTCATTAGATTTTGGTATGCCATTCCATCATTTGAAGCAAGACCAAATAATGACCCAGAGGTGAATGGCACCTGCCATGCAAAAAAGCCAGGCGCAACATCATTCCCTAAATATATCTTAACATCATCGGTTTTTTCAGGAACAATAGCCTGAACTGCTGGTATGATCTCCTTTGGATTTGGCAATCCTGCTGACCTTCTTACAGTAGACCCTGGACCATCTGCACCTACGATTATTTTTGGTTCTAAAGATGATATTTCTCCATTTTGATCGTAAAACAGTTTTCCATCATTGTTAATATTTTTAAATTTAGAATTTAATCTAATATCAACACCGGAATCATTGGCTTCAGCTGCCATCTCTTTATCGAACAGAGACCTATCGATGACGGCTACTTTCTTTTCATTGGATTCAATTTCAAGTCTTTCTCCATTTGGGGAAAAAATATTGGCCTTCAACGGTTCAGCTATCACACTTTTTGTTCCAGTCATCTCTATAACTTTTTGGCTCACAAGGCCAGCACATTGTACAGGTTTACCTATAACTGATTTTTTTTCTAGAACTACGGTATCTAACCCATAATTTGCTGTTATTTGGGCAACCTTTAAGCCTATTGGACCTCCACCTACGATTACAATATCAGCCACGTTTCTCGCTCTTTG
Organism: uncultured Thermoplasmata archaeon; assembly: GCA_964516805.1. Taxonomy (GTDB): domain Archaea; phylum Thermoplasmatota; class Thermoplasmata; order Halarchaeoplasmatales; family Halarchaeoplasmataceae; genus CAYSTL01. The sequence goes on along the minus strand of CAZEXI010000006.1, from coordinate 15,598 downwards.
AACTGTTTATCGATTATTAATTTTTCTGATGACGAAGACTTTATTAACCTCATCATTTAATTAGGGCTAGTATTTAAACTATTTAAAAAAAGAGTGATTAATATGGATGGGCTAAAAATAGAAAACGTTGTTGCATCATCATCGATGGAAAAGAATTTGGATCTGGAAGAAATATCAAGAGTATTAGAAGGTTCAGAATATGATCCTGAAAAATTTCCAGGATTGGTATATAGGATAGACGAGCCAAAAACTGCGATTTTACTTTTTACAAGTGGAAAAGTTGTTTGTACAGGTGGAAAAACAGTAGACGAAGCCAAGACTAGTGTAAATAAAATAAAAGAACTATTAAATGAAAGGGATATCGAAACCTCAGATGATATTACTGTTAAAATCCAGAATATTGTTGCATCGTATAGTTTGGAAGCAGATTTGAATCTGAGCTCAGTAGCCATCACACTTGGTTTAGAAAGAGTCGAGTACGAACCTGAACAATTCCCAGGATTGGTTTATAGATTGAGAGAATCACCTGTTGTGTTACTTCTGTTCGGTTCTGGTAAAATGGTCTGTACCGGTGGAAAAACGATTGAAGATCTAGAAGAAGCAGTGGAGTTAATCAAAGATGAACTCAGGGGCGCCGGACTTATCCATTAACGATTTTCCTATACTTGATAACCACATGCATCTTCGGGAAACCGGAGATAACGTAGATGCTGTGAAGAGATTCGAAAAATCAGGCGGGACTCATCTAATAGTTTCTCATCTTCCATATCATGATTTAAGGAACTGGGAAATTGATGGATACAAACCTATCTACGAAAGGACTTTGAAGCTTGCTGAAAGGGCAAGGAATGAAACGAATGTTGATACATTTGTAACTCTGGGACCTTACCCTGTAGACCTGATTCAATTGGTTGATAAAGTAAGTTTAGAAAAAGGTATAAGTATTCTTAAGGACGGAATGAAACTTGCTGCTGAGTATGTGGAAGAAGGAAAAGCGATTGCTATTGGAGAGATAGGCAGACCCCATTTCGATGTTTCTGAAGAAATATTGAATGCTTCCAACGAGATAATGAAATATGGTATGGAGCTAGCTGCGGATATCGACTGCCCAGTAGTCTTACATACGGAAACTACAACTCCTGAACAATGTAAAGAATTAGGTGAGCTGGCTGATATAGTGGGGCTTGATAGAAAGAAAGTTGTAAAACATTACAGTCCGCCTTTGACTTCGCTGGGAAAAAATCACGGTTTGTTTCCTTCTATATTAGCGAATGAAAGTAATATCAAAAAAGCTATCAGAGAAAATAATAGATTTCTGCTTGAAACTGATTATATCGATGATCCAGAGAGACCTGGCGCTGTACTTGGTATAAGAAATGTACCTAAGAAAACTATGAAGATGATAAGAAAAGGGATCCTTTCAGAAAAAGATGTCTGGAAGATTCATAAAGAAAATCCTGAAGAAATTTATGGGATTGATATAGAATTATGATTCTAATTTATCTTTGATCAATTCCATAAGATCTTCCTGACATTTTTTACATATACTTCTATCTCCAATCTTTCTATATTCTCTCGACCAATTCCCACAGAAATGACATCTATCAGAGTCTAACGGCATTTAATGTACCTCCATATTGACTAAAGATTCCTAATTACTAAAATCTTCCGTAATATTGATCACCCTTTGATTACTCTAGTACCAGCTATATAATCACCTATTCTTCTTTTTTTAGCTATGATCAAAATTAAATCAATCAGGAATAGTAGAAAACCTATCACTGGTAGGTCCCAGATCAGCCTTGCAAGATTTCTGATCAAGGACCGTCCTAGACCCGCATTTCGTTTTTTCTTTTTTATTACCCTTATTCCGAGGAATTTTTTGCCTACAGTTTTTCCTTTCCCTGTACCTTCTAGGATTGTAAAATAACCTAGCGTGATCAAGAAACCTAAAAGATCGACAAAGCCATGATATCTATTGATTAGTTTAAATTCAAGTGTTACTCTAGGTGTGATGATATCCTGGATAAGTGAAAAATTAAAAAATTCAAAGATGATTAGTGTTATGATCAACATGCTAAAAAAGATCGCTATTATTAAAACATCGATTAAGAAAGCTAAAATTCTTCTCAAACTAGATGCATTTTTCATAAATAAAAATAATACTAACCTTATAAAAGGTTAGTTAAAAAAGTCATTGATTTGACTTTCTTTCCATAGATGTGTAATCACATTGAGTACAATATGATGCTCCATCCGGCCTAACAATCAATGACTTTTTTCCACATTTTGGACATCTTTGCATTTCTTCTGTTTGGGTTTGCCTCGATTGAGTTGAACCCTGTTGAAAACCTTGCTGTCTATACCCTTTTTCATACTGGCGTGTTATTTCACCATACTCTTGTTCTTTTACAACAAAGGTATTTGCTAGTCTATCACCGATTCGTTGTTCCCTATCATGAATTAGAAATAAATCCAAAATCAAGATCAGAAGTCCAATACAATTTAGGTGCCAGAGAACCCTAGTTATATTTCTGATAAAAGAATCTTTTAAATCTATTTTATTTCCATAACCATCTACTACTTTTATATTCATTATTTTTTTACCAATAGTAGAGCCACCACCATTCTCTGATTCAAAAAATGTGAAGTATAGAAGTTGGAATAGGAAATTGACCAAAGTAATTCCTATAATCAAAGGACCGAAAATATTTACTGGCATCATCCAAGGACCATTACCTGTAAAACCCCCTAATGAGATAATTCCTAGAAAAATAGTGCCTAGAGATATAACAGCTAATACTATTGAAATCAGTATTGAATCAATTAAATAAGCAATTATCCTTTCAACAGTATCAGCATAATCTAAGTATGGATTTAAGCCAGGGCGTACATTTCTATTATAGTTATATTTAGGGGACATATTTTTCGTTATCGGATAGTGCTAAGCTTTGATATATATCTTTCATTAACACTATAAAAAAAGTCATCTTCTAACGATTAAAAAAAGGATAAAAAAGATTATTTATTGTGAATCAACGGTTGCCAGCATCGTACATGCACGGAAAACTTTGTAGTTAGTTTCGTAATTACCAGTATCTATAATGAATTCTTTAGGACCTTTTCTTTCAACTGATGGTAAAAGTTCCAGATTATCCAACTTACCAGCATCCTTGAACCAAACGTGATAATATTCCTCCTCAGGTCTTATCACTTTCCCTTCTTCTTTTTCTATTGCTTTTTTAACTGTTTCCTTTATCTCTTTTCTAACAACCTTGGGGTGTTTACATTTTGCACTGTACCTCCCCGTTGACCATTTTGTAATTACATGTGGTATATTTGGATATAGATCCTTAGCTTCTCTTAGTATTTCCTGGTCTCCAGCAAGGAAGAAGACAGGAACATCGTATTGTGCAGCTAAATAAGAATTCATTGCTAATTCGCTAGCCATCTGTTCACCGATCATAACTTTATCGACTACTCCGCCAGAATAAGTGTGGGATAATGTCCCTTGACTGTGTGCAGAGCTGTGGTATCCAATGTACCCTACACCTTCTAATTCTTCGCTTAGACCTTCCATCTGTGAGAGCAGTTTTGGCCTACCGCTGAATAGATTTACTCTTTCGTCTAAATCTTCGATTTTTATGTTTCTCATCTTTCCGTGACCATCTGTTATGTAAACGCTCTTGGCTCTTGCATCGAAGGCACCAACTGCTGCAGAATTTGCTTCTTTAGTCATCAGGTCCCTAGCTCTATCATACTCCTTTGATTCCATTGAACCTTGGTTCACAGCTACTACTCCAGATATTCCCTCAATATCGACTGAAAATAAATACGTCATTTTATCTGCCTATTGATTTAATCAAAATAAAGGTTAAAGTATTTTCTCTGTAATATCAATGAAAAAAACCTATTAATGCTGTATTTTTTACTTACTGTGATAAAGATGATAAGTGATTCTGATTTAGTTACCTATTTAAACGAGTATTTGAGGGTAGAAGAAATTGATGATTATGGCACTAACGGTATACAGATAGATGCCCCAAAGCCATTAGACAGTGTCGGTTTCACAGTTGACTGTAGAATAGATGTGGTAAATAAGGCTGTACAGGATGATATCGATATGTTGTTCTGTCACCACGGTCTAATATGGGGTGGGATTGATAGGATCACAAAGAGTAATTATGACATAATCAAACTTCTAATGGATAACAATACAGCCTTATATATGGCGCATCTCCCATTGGATATCCATCCTAATATTGGTAACAATGTAGAATTAGCTGATTTGATCGGGGCAGATGAGGAAGAATTCTTCTATGAAGATATGGATGAAGAAGTCGCGTTGATGACTGAACTTCCTGAAAAAAGGTATGTCAAGGAAATCGCATCTAAAATAGAAGATGTTTTGGATACAAAAACAGTATATCTCCAGGGGAATATAGAAGTTAAAAAGATAGGATTGATGACTGGTAAAGGTGGTGATGCTTTATTAGATGCAAAAGAAAAAGGTGCTGATCTTTTCATCACAGGTGAAAGAGAACACAGCCTTTATACAAAAGCAGTTAACAATAATATTCCGTTGATTATGGCTGGACATTATGCTACTGAAACGTTAGGTGTTAAAGCAGTGATGGGTAAAATTCAAGAAGAATTTGGTAAAAACTGCAAATTTATATCTTCTGAAACCCCACTTTAAAGAAAAAAGAAATAAAATAAAGGTTTTTAGAAAAAGGCTTTATTCGATATCACTAGCAAGTTCCTTAATTTTATTGAGGTTCTCTTCGATCTCATCGATCTTTTGCCTTTGTTCCTCTTCAATCTCTGATATGATTTCTTCAAAATCCTTTTTCAAACTGTAAGCGTGAACAGGTCTTCCTTTGCCTTCTTTCTTTATGTCTCTTTTTGTAACCCAACCACGCTCTCTAATTATCTGCATTGCTATAGAAACTTCAGGCTGTCTTAACCTCATTTCACTCTCGATTTCGCGGCTTTTTGTTTCATCTTTGCCGGCGATGTAAACAAGAGTTTTAGCAACATTTTTCTGTAGACCTGCTTTGATAAGCCTATCAATCAATTCTTCTTCGTCCTTGGAGATATTTTCGCTCATTTTATCTCTCCGATAAAATCGGAAACATAATAGTTTATATATTTTTTGTTTAAAAATCATGTTAAATAATTATTATCCGGGTGAATAATTGATTTAGATAGCCTTTATCCCGATTCGAAAATCAGTTTTAAGCGAAATAGATGCTCTAAAAAGCTTTAATATTAAATATTAGAAGTATGACTAAGTAAGAAAACCAACAAAAGTGATTAATATGAATATAAAAACAGGTCTTAGCTTTGATGATATTTTATTGGTACCTAGTAAGACGGATTTGATGAGAGAGGAAGTTGATACTTCTAGTCAGTTGACTGAGAATATTAAATTGAAAGCACCGATACTTAGTTCACCTATGGACAAGGTAACAGGGAGTGAGATGGCTATCGCCATGGCAAGAGAGGGTGGATTAGGAATAATTCATAGGAATCTTGATACTGAACAGCAGGTCAACATGGTAAAGAAAGTGAAACGTTCAGAGAACTGGATAATAAGGAATCCTGAAACAATATCACCTGATATAGTTGCTGAGAAAGCTAAAAGGATAATGGATGAAGAGAACATCTCAGGATTACCTGTGGTTAAAGGCGGAAAATTGATAGGAATTGTCACTAAAAGAGATCTTCGCTTCGAAACTGAATTGAGTAAAACTGTGGAAGAAGTAATGACCTCTGACCTGATAACTGCAGATCCAGACACAGAAATAAAGGAAGCAAAATCTATACTGAACGAAAACAAGATAGAAAAATTACCTCTGGTAGATGATGAAGGTAGATTAAAAGGTCTGATAACTGTTAGAGATATCGAGAAAAAGAAACATCATCCTCAGGCAACTATGGACGAGAATGGACAGCTGATGGTAGGAGCTTCAGTTGGCCCAAGTGAATTTGATAGAACGGAAGCTTTGGTGGATGCAGGAGTTGATTTGATCGTTGTCGATACAGCTCATGGTAATTCAAAGAATGTTATCGATGCTACCAGGAATATAAATGAAAGTTTTGATGTAGGATTGATGTCAGGTAACGTTGCTACTGGCGATGGAGCAAGATCATTGATAGATGCTGGTGCAGATTCGATCCGTGTTGGAATCGGACCTGGCTCTATATGTACGACTCGAATAGTCTCAGGTATTGGGGTACCTCAAATAACTGCAATAAGAAATGTGTATGAAGAAGCACAGGAAGAAGGTGTAACCGTCGTTGCAGACGGTGGTATAAGGTACAGCGGTGATGCAGCCAAAGCATTTGCATGTGGTGCTGATGCGATCATGCTCGGTAATATGTTAGCTGGTACAGAAGAAGCTCCAGGTAGAATAGTATTTAGAGGTGGAAGAAAGTACAAGGAATACAGAGGTATGGCATCTATCTCTGCTCTAGAGAAAAGGGAGAAGAACAGGTATAATCAGGACTTCGAAAGTCGTGAAGAATACGTACCAGAGGGTGTAGAAGGATTGGTCCCGTATAAGGGATCTGTATCTGAAGTTGTTTACCAAATGATCGGAGGAATACAGTCCAGCATGGGTCATCTCGGTGCAGAGAATATTAAGGAAATGCGTAACGCAGAGATCTACAAGATAACAGAAGGAGGAAAAAGAGAGAGCCATCCTCACAATGTAGAGATAACTGAGGATACTCCTAATTATCACTGGAGACGTGATTAAAAACCAATTTTTACCTCTTATTTATTATGATGATATATTTTATATGAAAATTAATTATTTATTGGCCAGTTTTAATCTAACCATTCAACATATAATAAAGGTTTATATACTACCAATATTTTTATAAAGCTTTAAGTAGAATGGCCGTCTTCTAAATTATTTGAGGGTGTACATATATGGAAACTAATCTAAAAAGAGTTGATAGATTGAAAAATCTAAATTTTCTAGTGATTTTGATTCTAGTGATTTCAGTATTTGCTATTCCAGTGAATGCGGACCAGGAACCCAATGATAGTTTTGCAGAAGCAGAAGAGATAACAGAAGGGACGTATGAAGGATTTGTCAATGAGACTGATAAAGATGATTACTATAAGATAGAATTAGAGCCAAGTACAAAGATTACAATATCATTCGTGAGTTATGCAGAAATGGAACAGCAATTAATGTTTTACAATCCTTCTCATGATAAAATATTCTCACTCTACTCAAACCTAGAAACTGAAGAAACAGATGAATATTACCTAGCAAATGAGACAGAGGTTGATTACTGGTATGTTCAGGTAAATGAATATTGGTCTGGAGGGGGAGAGTATACTTTTACGGTAGATTTAGAATCCCAAGATGATGCTGGTTCAGGTGGTGATGTCGTGGAAAGTTATGGTGATTCTTACGAGATCAACACAGGTATTGATGTTAACGGGTTCGTAGGTGACCTAGATGAAGCGGATATGTATAAGGTAGAATTGCAGCCGAGCTCAAAGGTTACCGTATCATTTACAAGTGTAGCAGAAATGGAACAGGAATTGATATTCTATGATCCTGACAAAGAAAGCTCATTCTCGCTCTATTCAAGCTTAGAAACTGAAGCAACAGATGGATACAATCTAGCTAATGAGACAGAGGTTGATTACTGGTATGTTCAGGTAAATGAGTATTGGTCTGGACCTGCTGGTTATCAATTTAGGATAAATGTAGAATCCCAAGATGATGCTGGTTCTGGAAATGATGTTTGTGAAAGTTATTCAGATGCTTACGAGATTGATACAGATACAGAGGTGAATGGATTTTTAGATGATCTGGATGAAACGGATATGTATAAGGTAGAATTGCAGCCGAGTTCAATAGTAACACTATCGTTTACAAGTTTGGCTAAAGATGACCTTGAATTAAAATTCTATAATCCCAATAAAGAAAGATTATTTTCTCTCTATTCAAGTCAGGAAACTGAAGAGTCAGAGGACTACTATCTTGCCAATGAAACGGAAGTTGATTTTTGGTTTATCGAAGTAAATCAATACTGGTCAGAAGGTGATTATCATTTTTCAGTAAATGTTGATTACCAAGATGATGCAGGAACAGGAGAAGATGTAGCCTCGGATGATAGTGAAGCATATGAGATAGAAACAGATACAACATACGGAGGATATCTCAATGATTTAGATCAGAGTGATATGTATAAGATCGAATTAGAACCGAGCTCAATAGTAACAGTGTCCTTTACTAGTTTTGCAGAAGGTGATCAGGAATTAAAATTCTATAATCCTAATAATGAGGATGTATTTTCTTTGTATTCTAGTGGTGAATCTGAAGAGACAGAGGACTACTATCTTGCTAATGAGACAGAGGTTGATTTTTGGTATATCGAAATAAATCAATACTGGTCAGAAGGTGATTATCAATTTTCAGTAAATGTAGATTATCAAGATGATGCAGGAACAGGAGAAGATGTAGCTTCTGAATACAGTGAAGCCTTCGAGATAGAAAATGATACAGCTTATGAAGGTTATCTCATGGACTTGGATGAGTTGGACGTTTACAAGATCCATCTGATACCGAATTCAGTAATAACTATCAATTTTACTGCAGATTTAGGAGATGAGCTTTTTTTGAATTTCTTCAATCCTAATAAAGAAGAAGAGTTTATAATTTATTCAAGCGGGGGTTCTAAAGGGACAGATTCTCTCAATATTGGCGATGAATTTGAAGCTGGTTACTGGTTTATCAAGATAGGAGCTAGTTGGGGAAGCGGCAGTTATTCATTTGAAACCCATGTGATCACAACTAGTGGACCATCACCAGTTGCTGTTTCAGAATCTTCAACAACAGATACATCGATAACTATATCATGGACTGAAAATACGGATCCAGATTTCTTTAGATATGAAATATTCTTGTCAACAACGGAAGGAGAAACTGGATATAGTTTTGGTTTTGTATCTGATCAAAGTGAAACAACATACACTTTAATTAGTTTAGATCCAGAAACAACCTATTACATAACTGTAAGAGTAATAAATACTGTCGAACAAACAGCTGATTCGAATCAATTGGAAGTTACCACTGATGCTGGAGTTGAACCACCTAGCCCTGTAACAGTCACAGTTGAAGAAGAAAAGGAAAATAGTATTGAGATAAGCTGGACCGAATGTAAAAACAGCAATTTCGATAGATATGAGATATATATGTCTCATAATGAGGGATTAATAGGCGATCTGATAAAGACAGTTGATTCAAGGACTACAACATCCTATGAGATAACCGGTTTGGATCCTGAAACAGTTTGCTGTATATCTGTAAAGGTAGTAAATGAAGAGGAACAAACAGCTGATTCGAACCAAGTTACAGCTGAAACACTAGAGGTTGAAGAAGACGGAGATGGATCAGGAGATGGAACACCCGGATATACTTTTATTCTTCTCTTAAGTAGTATATCTCTAGTTTTACTGTACAGATATAAGAAAAAGCGGACTATGAAATAAAACTTTTACCTTTTTTATTTTTTTCACCAATTAAATAACTATTTATATTATCAACCAGTTATATTGTGAAGGATGATTATGGATTTGATAATAGATGTAAAGACGAGGGAAGAGTACTATATGAATCATATAGAAGATGCTTTGAATATACCAGTTTGGGATCTTGGTTTTTATCTGGATTTTTTGAAAGATAAATCAGTAAGAGTTTACTGTGGTCCTAGAAGAAAAAGAACTGAGATGGCAATAGAATATCTAGAGGAAAATGAGATAGATGTTGAAGAATTACCTGTGGAAGAATTCGATGAACACGAATGGATAGGAAAACCAATGGTCAGCGCACTTAATTACTTATCTGTTAAACCAGGACACGAAGAAGAGGTAGAGGAGATGATGGAAGAGCTTTGTCAGTTCACCATGGACAAAGAAGGTTTCATTGGAACAAAGGTAGTCAAAGCAACTGATGTTGCCTACGGGGGATCTATGCTGCGTGGAGAGCGTGAAGAGATAGAGATCAATCCTACAAAGTATATAATGATAACTTACTGGAACAGCAGGGAAAGTCATGAAAAATTCCACAAAATCGAAGAGATAAGAGAAGGTTTCAAGGAGATGATGCCTCACCTATCAGTCATGCCTTTTGAGGAGCACGCTGAGATTATACACTAAAAACCTTTTCTTTTTATATTTAAGCTCAATCTCAAGTAAGGTGTTAGAAAATGGGAATTCTTATATGGGTTGGAATCATTTTTGTTCTCTTTATAGTTATACTTATAACAGTTGTTATATACCTAAGAATCACGAATGAAGGTGATTATGTTAATCCAGAGATCGATTTAGAGGTAACAAGCGAAGCTTTTGAAGATGGAGGAAAGATACCAATAAAATACACAGGAAGGGGAAAAGATGTTTCCCCACCTTTAAAACTAGGTTCCATAGATCAAGAAGCAAAGACTATTGCGGTGATCATGGATGATTTAGACCATCCTGTTGGCATGTACAATCACTGGTTGATATGGAATATTCCTGCTGAGTCCGATGAAATACCAGAGGGAATTCCGAAAGGAGAGAAATTGCCTTCTCTTGGAGATGCTGTACAAGGTAAAAGTCACTATGGAGGTAAACATTATTACCGAGGGCCAAAACCACCTTTTGGAAGTCATGAATATGAATTCAAAATCTATGTTTTAGATACTGAGTTGGATTTAAGTCCAGATGCCAGGAAAGAAGATCTGCAGAAAGCTATGGAAAGACATATCCTGCAGTATGGAACGTTGAAAGGAGAATTTGAGTGATATTTCAAATACCTTAAGATCCTTTTCTTATAAACATTTCATGAGTTAAAACAATATGAATAAGGAGTGAAGTAGGAAAATTTTAGAAAATAAAATTGATACTGTTTTGATAAGTAAAAAGAAAAAATATTTTTAAAAATATACACTTTCAATTAATAGTGGGATGGGGCACGGAAGTTATGAACCTTTATTAGTGTTACTAAATCATAAACACTTACCAAGATACTTCAACTACCTCTCAAAGATAATAGTTCTGTCTTTGAAGATTATGTTATCTTTATCTTCGATTTCTTCGACGATCTTCTTCACGGTTTCTTTTTCTTTCAGCCCTACTTTCCATGCTCGTCTTAATAATGTCGATAGATCTACGATATCGATATCATTTCTATCACAGTAATTTTTCACCCTAGTTTCGTTGCTGACGAAGATATAGTCACGAGACTTTGATATGGCTACTGATTCTCTTTCCCCCTTGCCGAATGAATCTGGCAGATCTAAAAATAAGTTACTCTCTTCGTCACCCATGGAGAGGATTGAGATTCTCTCTTTATCGATGTAATCAAAGATGATCTGAACGAAATCATAACCCATGTTTTCTGCTATATCGAGTTCATGCAGAACCGAAGTTGAGATATACAATTCTTCTCTATCCATTATCTCGAAAAGTAACTCAAATCTATCGATTTTAGCGAATGTAGAAAGTATATTGGTATCTACCATTATTGGTCTTTTATCCATCCTTTACATCACTCGTCGAGCAGTTTTGACTTTTTTTCCAGTTTTTCTTTGTTCTCCACTTGAACCTCGACCTTGATCCCCCTGTCCTTCAATATCTCTTTAAATGAGATCGTATCTGATCCCGCTAACTCAGCGGCTTTACTCAAGGTCACTTTTCCTTCCTTGTACATCTCTATAGCTGCAGAAAGTTTAAGATTGCTTTTAGTCTCGAAAAGTAGGCGTATCGCATCTCTAACTACATCTGATTTGCTAGAGTAGTATCCTGCCTTGACTATGGCTTCTATCTCATCCTCATATACCTGAGGGATGCTGTATGAAGTCGGCATTTTTATCACTTATTATTAGTTTATGATATTATATGATAATAAAGTTTTTGTTTTTATTTTGTCTATTTACCAGTCTTTGCCTATTTTACAGATTTTAAAAAGAGTTTACAATATTATGTGCTCAATCCAATAATACAGTTTGTAATAAAGTATATTAACTATGAGTATTTCATTTTGAAATAGGCGATGAAGTCCGCCCTGGTTAAATCCAAAACCGCCTTTGGCTGATGACTTCTGTTCTAATAAGCCAAGGTGTAAATCATGTATATATTATTAATAATAGGAATAGGCGGATTCTTTGGAGCCGTGTTGAGATACTTGATAAGTGGATGGGTACAGAACAATATAATCACGTTTCCCGTAGGTACGATGGCGGTGAACTTTATCGGCTGTTTTATCTTAAGTTTAGTGATGTATCTTTCGGAATACGAGGGTTTCTTTACCGAAAAAACTAGAATATTCCTTACCATCGGACTGCTTGGAGCTTTCACCACTATGTCGTCATTCAGTTATGAATCATTTCAGTTATTGGAGGATAAAGAAATTTTATTGTTCGGGTACAACTTAGTCGGGACCATCACCCTCGCATTTCTAGGCATATATCTAGGAAAGATAATCGTTGAATATTACGGTGGTGTCAACATATGAAAAAAGAATCGGAAGCTATCTTGTTGAGGATATTCATCGGAGAGGATGATGAATACAAAGGAAAGAAAATGCACAAGTATATAATCGAGATGTTGAAAAAAGAAGGGATCGCTGGGGCTACTGTTTTACGAGGGATATCGGGTTTTGGAAAAACGAGTCATTTTCACACCACGTCTATTCTAAGACTTTCAACAGATTTACCGATAGTGATAGAAGTTGCTGATAAAGAAGAGAATATCGAAAGGATCAAACCAAAATTAGATGCAATAATAAAAGAAGGATTGATAACTGAAGAAAAAGTCAAAATCATATTGTACGAAGGTGAAGAGAAACAATCCTAATAGTGTTGGTTGGATCTTCCATCGTATAATCGAGTTTTTTCGGAGAAAGTAGGGAATTATTCTTGACGTTATGAACCTGAGGTATAGTGGGGGCACGGGGATTTGAACCCCGATCAACGGGTTTCCTCCACGCAGGGAAACTCTTGATGGAATCCTGCAGGAATTCCGGTTCCCACGCGTGTTATGAACTACGGGTCACCGCTCCAGTTAATCATCATTCCATGAATACTAACTGGTCAGTAAACCCGGTTGGCGATCATTCCACGTAACTGGAGCCCATGAGGATGCCGTGTTACCCTATACCCCCTATGAGCAAGAGGCCAAGAAGGACTATTCCTTTTTAGACTTTTTGGGTGTTCTAGCCCTTATCAACGATTATATATTTGGAATTCATTAATAAAGTTAATGATAGTGATACTATGTGGTCCAGTGGGAGTAGGAAAGACAACAGTTTGTGACAGATTGATGACTAGGTTAGATGAAAAAGGATTTGATTTTAAGATGATACATTCTGATGATTTCAATACACATACTTACGACCAGATGTTCGATCGAGTTAAGGGTTCTGATGATAACTGGATACTAGACGGGACATTCTATAGAGAAGATATCAGAGATAAATTCAGACGCTTAGATGATGTTCAAATCGTTTGGTTAAAAGCAGAGCTAGAAACGTGTATAGAACGAAATAAGCAGAGAAAAGAGCCGTTGGAAGAAAAGATTGTTCACATAATGTTCCATAAGTTCGAAGAACCGGATACAGATTTGAAGATAGAAACAGATGATCTGAGTTCTGATGAGGTTGCTTGTAAAATTTTAAAAGAGATTTTTGAAATGGAAGGGATTAAATAGACTATTCTATTTTAGGGTGAGATGGAGCGTTTCATAGATGGAATATGATGTAATCATCGTCGGTGCTGGCCCTGCAGGCATGTTCGCCAGTTACGAATTAAGTAAGGAAGATCTAGATATATTGGTTATTGAAAAAGGTAAAGACATCGATAACAGGCCTGAGCATGAGATAATGTCTGGAATTGGTGGAGCGGGAACTTATTCTGACGGAACCGTAAATTTAAGACCTGACATTGGTGGAAATCTTAAAGATTATACTAAGAACGATAGAGATGCATGGAATCTCGTCAACTACATCTCGGACGTCTTGAGTAAACATGGTATGCCTGAACCAAATAAAGAGAATTCAGAAAAGGTTGAACGATTGAAGAGAAAAGCCGCTTCTGAAGGAGGTAAATTTTTTCCTATAATCCAGGCTCATATCGGTTCAGACAAAGCTCCTGCAGTGATAAAATCTCTGAAAAAAGAGCTAGAAGATAGAGGAGTTGAATTTTTGGTGGAAACAGAGATAAGAGATCTTCTGATAGAAGAAGATGAGTGTAAAGGGGTGATCAGTACGGATGATGAAGAATATCGTTCTAAGAACACTATTTTAGCTCCTGGTAGAGTGGGTATCGACTGGGTACAGAGATTAACAGAAGAGTACCCTTTAGATGCAAGTTTTGGTCCTATAGATATCGGAGTTAGAGTCGAAGTTCCCAGTATAATAATGGATCCGATAATCGAAGTAAATAGAGATCCAAAATTTCACTTTTACACAAAGAGTTATGATGATTTTGTGAGGACTTTTTGTACTAACCATAGAGGTTTCGTTGTCAAAGAGAAATACGATGGTATAATCGGAGTTAATGGACATTCAAGGAAAGACATTGAAAGTGAAAACACCAACTTTGCTTTCCTTGTAAGGATCCAGTTAACCGAACCATTAGAGGATACGACGAAATATGGAAGAGCTATAGCTTCTTTAGCGACCACAATAGGTGGAGGTAGACCGATAGTTCAAAGGATGGGGGACCTTAAAGATGGAAGAAGGTCTACCAAAGAGCGATTAGCTAGAAATCCTGTACAACCAACTTTAGACGATGTAACTCCAGGTGATATATCCATGGCACTCCCTGAAAGGGCTGTTATCAACATCAAGGAGGGATTAAAGAATCTAGATAAAATAATCCCTGGAGTAGATTCTTCATCAACATTACTCTATGCTCCAGAGATTAAATTCTATGCTAAAAGATTACGGATCGATGATAGATTTGAAACGAGTATTTCAAGCCTATTCGCAGCTGGTGATGGAGCAGGTTTATCACACGATATCGTCAATGCAGCAGCTACAGGTATTTTGGCTGGTAAAGGAATATTGAATAAACTATGATTTTCCCTGAAGTTCTTCCATAGATCCGTATAAATCCTTTAACTTTCTTAGTTCTTCTTTATCATAAAATTCGATTCTACCAGATGTGAAATCTTTTGCTACTTCCACTATGAATTTAGAAGTTTTAGATAATTCATCCACATAATTAGCTCCTGTTGCACTACCAGGTACCGCACTAACGCTTGTGGTAGCAACCCCAACAAGAGGCGAGTCAGAAGCAGTTCCAGGTTGAAATATGCTGTTTGTATGATGTATCTTATTTCCGTAAGGAGTTATATCCTGCATTGTGGTAGTCAAAGTTGTAGGTAGTTCACCTGTTACTTTCTCCTGTATATCTAACAGGTCTTCATTGACTTTCAGTATCCAACCGTCTTTGATGGTAGGAGTTATAGCGAATCCTTTTTGGTTGTGTATCCTATTTCCTTTTGTAGCATCGATCGAGAGTATCGCTTCCATCCTTTCATCTACAAGATATTCATTTGCTTTTTTTGTAGATATAGGGTTAT
>CAZEXI010000005.1:0-65988 GCA_964516805.1 uncultured Thermoplasmata archaeon | reverse complement strand
GATCTGAAGGATTTTGATATAAATTACTTCCGCGGCGGTTACAAATTATATGGTAACAGAGCAGTAGAGAAATTCTTAAAAAGTACCAACCTAAAGAAGATAATAAGAGCACATCAGGTATTTGAAGATGGATATAAATATTTCTTTGATGATAAAGTTTTGAGTATTTTTTCCGTACCTCAGTATCGACATAATAACAAAGGTGTTTTTGCACATATAAAAGATGACAAAATCATATTAGAGAAAATGTAACGGATATAAAACTACTTATTGACTCATGTGGAAAATATTTTAAAACCAATTAATTACTAAATTGTGTATAAAAAAACTTTATATATATAACGTCTTGTTAGACCCATTGCTGTAAGGTTATTACAAACGAATTTAAAATAAAAGTGGAGGAAGTATTATGTCTAAACCTTTGATCAGATCAAAAGGACTGCATAAGTTTTACGAAGGAGAAGTAAGAGTTCACGCTCTGCGAGGAGTGAATCTATCGATTAATAAAGGAGAGATGGTCGCAGTAATGGGACCTTCAGGTTGTGGAAAGACAACTTTGTTGAACTGTTTATCTGGATTGGATGATATCTCTAAAGGTAAAGTATGGATAGGTGGAAAAGACCTTGAATCTTTATCAGATAACGAGAAGACTGAGATGAGAGCCTTGAATATGGGATTTGTTTTTCAGTTCTATAATCTTCTTCCAGTACTATCTGCAGTTGAAAATGTAGAACTTCCTCTTTTACTAGCTGGTAAGTCAGATGGTGCAAGAGAGAAAGCAGAAGAAGCTTTGAAGATGGTGGGTCTCGGACACAGGATAGAACACAGACCTTCAGCATTATCTGGAGGTGAAAGACAGCGTGTAACCATAGCTCGTGCTATAGTGAATGAACCAGATATAGTATGGGCTGATGAACCGACTGGAGATCTCGATTCTAAAACATCACAAAAGATAATGGATCTACTGTGCAAGTTGAATGACAAGAACGGACACACTATGGTTCTGGTAACTCATGAGGATAGAGTAGCTCATAGAGCTGAAAGAACACTTCACATGGAAAGTGGAGTGATCGAAAGGGATCATGTGAAGGAGGCTTGAGTCAGATGATCAATCCGCTGCTGATAATAATAGCGGTGGTAGTCGGGATAATACTCATCGATGCGATTCGACACAAAGTATTATTTAAAATAGGGTTAAGAAACATCTTTAGGAGAAAAACGAACACGCTTATAGTTATTCTAGGTCTGATGATAGCTACGGCTATAATATCTTCGTCATTTGGTGTAGGAGACACCATGGATAACATGGTTGAAGGAGAGATCTACAAGGAGTGGCAGGAAACCGATGTAACTATCTACAATACTACCTTTGAAGGTGATTATAAACCTATCAGCAACAAAACTTTTTCCGACTTCAAATCCGATATCGAGTCTGTAAACAATGTTGGAGGGATATCAGGTGAGATACATGCTTCAGCTCCGTTAAAGAATATGGAGAATGATCTTTCTGAGCCCAGTACTAAAGTTATAGGTATGAACTTTACATCAAAAAGCGGTTTTGGTCCCTTCTATAAAGATGGTGATGAAATCGAACCTTCACTATCATCTGGAGAGGTGTATATCGATGAGGGTCTATCAGATAACTTAGGCGCTAAAAAAGGAGATAAAGTAAGGCTTTATGCGACTTCTAAAAGGATTAAAGATTACAGAGTTAAAGATGTGATTGAAAATAAGGGCAGAGCTGCATTTGGTGGATCCAATAAAATGATAATGTCTCTTGAAGAATCTCAGAATGCCTTCAACCTGACCAATAAGATCAATTACATAAGGGTAACTTCAGTAGGAGGTGTAGAGGAGGGAACCAAACACAGCCAACAGATAGCTGACGATATCGAACAGATCATTAAGGATAATCCTGAGTACAGTGATCTAGAAGTCAAAGGAAATAAAAAACAAAGTTTAAAAGATTTCAAACAGAACATATCTGCTTTTTCTGATATGTTCATCATATTCGGTTCCTTTGCTATAGTGGCCGGTATCATCCTAGCTATCAATATCTTTGTTATGCTGGGTGAAGAAAGAAAGTCAGAGATGGGTATGAGCAGAGCCATCGGGATGAAAAGAGGTCATCTAAGGAGAGTGTTCTCTTATGAAGGATTGTTTTACTCATTAGGTTCATCGTTTATAGGTGCTTTAGTAGGCGTAGGTTTAACGTATGTGATATTTTTCTTCATGGAAGATATCTTCTCGATCTTTGGAGGAGATATGTCTTTACTTTCATATTTTGGAATCGAAACTAGTAGTTTGATATTGGCGTTCAGTGCTGGTTTCCTTTTAACCATGGTCACAATAATTTTCTCTGTAACAAGGATATCAAAATTAAATATAGTTAGAGCTATCAGGGAAATACCTGAACCACCTGTTTCAAAGAAAAGTAAAAAGATTCTCTATGCATCTATTGCTGGACTGATAATAGGTGGATTGATGACTTTTGCTGGGATGTCGATGAAGCAACTATGGCTACCAGTAACAGGGATATCATTGATAATCATTGGAATCGGTACTGTAATTAGACGGTGGGTAGGAGATAGGATAGCTTACACAGGAGTAGGTATATTTCTGCTGATATGGTGGATGGCGCCTTCATCAGTATTACCATTCTTTGAAGGGTATACTTCCGATCTAGAGATGTTCATTCTTTCTGGTCTGTTTTCTGTTACGGCTGGTGTATTGGTGATAATGCTCAACGGTTCTATGATCACAAAGGGGATGGAAAAGATGGTAGGTTCTGCTAAAGGATTCAAAGCAGTTATTCTGTCTGCAGTTTCACATCCTATGAAAGAAAGATTTAGAACTGGTATGACCATCTTCATATTTGCTCTGATCATATTTGCTATAACTGTAATGGGTATGATAGTTGGTATATTCGACCATAATATAGATAAGATGATCGCTGAAGAATCTGGTGGTTACGATATAATCGGTGTTGGAAACGTGAACAGCCCGATCGATAATATAGAAGCGAATATAACTGCCAGTCAAAATCTAAGTGCAAATGATTTTGAGCATATAGATTCAGCTTATAGAGGTATGGTTCCCACCAATAAAACGATTGAAGGCAGAAATCAACGGCGTTCGATAATAGGAATTGACCGAAATTTCATAGATAATAGTACCTTTGGAATATCAGACCATCTGGATGAATATAATTCAGAAGAAGAAGTCTGGGACGCAGTGATGAGTAATTCATCACTTGTAATAACTCAAAACCAAGGGTCTCAATTTACTGCTCCAATGGGTGCTGGTGACCAATTAGGTGACACGGTTACTTTGATCACTGAAAGTGGTCCTGTTCAGAAGAAGATAATTGGTTTCATGGATCAGAGCGTCATAAATGGACTTTTCATGTCTAAGAGTACTACTGAAGATGAATTCAACATCACTTCCAATACATTGTTCTTTTTGGATACTAAAGATAGCGTTGATGCAGATGAAGTAGGTAATGAGCTGAAAAAGGAATTTGTAGAGAACGGATTTCAACCCATCGTCATTGGGACTATAATCAGAGAGAGTATGAATGCACAGTTCATGTTCTTTGATCTTTTCAGTGGTTATATGGGTCTTGGACTTATAGTAGGTATCGCAGGATTGGGTATAATCAGTCTAAGAGCAGTGCACGAAAGAAGATTAGAGATAGGTATGATGAGAGCCATCGGTTTCAAGAGAAGGATGATATCTTACGCATTCCTTATAGAGAATTCATTCATAACCTTAACAGGAATAATTCTCGGAACCGTTTTAGGAATCGGAATAGGCTGGGTACTTTGGGAAGATGGTTTCAAACCAATGGGTTGGGAATTCGCAATCCCTTGGTCCAGAATAGTGATAATTGCACTATTGGCGTACTTCACTATGCTTCTAACAGCTATACCAAGTGCTAGAAAAGCTAGTAAGGTCGCACCTGCTGAAGCACTGCGGTTCGATTAAACCTTTTTTTCTACTTTTTAAAAAAGTTAAATAAAAAAATCTCTAATTTTTCTTTTTTTCGAAAAGCAGTACTTCATAGTGGTCTGAAGGCTCCATACCTGCCTTTTTAGAACAATCTATAATCATTTCAGATGCTGTCTTTATTGTATAGCTTGAATAATCGTTGTTTAAACAAAGATATATTCCTTTTTTAATCAATTTTACTATCTTATTTTTATCTCCAACAGCGAGAGGTATACTTAGGGTATCATGTGCTTCATAGTAATAAAAGAAGATTACAGCTTTTAAATTTCCATTTTCTTTTATCGTATATCCGTTCCCTTTCTCTATCTCTTCTTTTATCAGATCATCTGTAATATCATATGTAGTCCAGTGAGCCATATATTGATTCTTATTATCTCTGTATTCGTCTGAACTGTAGATCATATCCATGATATCATCTAAATTCTCAACTCTAGCTCTTTCTACTTCAGGTAGGTCATTTTTTTCCATTTCTGATAATCTTTCTTTATCCATCAATAGATACTTGTAGACCTGCTTAATATCGAAGCCTCTATCATCAGCCATCTTTTTAACTGGCTCTTTACTCGCAGTCGTCATGAATCTTAGAGTAGTGTAATCGAGTTCGTTCACCTTTTCCATCAGACCGTTTACCATCTTGGTAGCATAACCTTTACCCTGATATTCAGGATGAACTCTCAGTCCTTCTAACCAGATAACTCCATCTCCTTGGTCTGTAAATTTATCTACCGCAATGATCTTTCCGTCTAATTTTCCACAGTAGAAACCACCATCTTCTACCCATTCATCAAATACTCCTGGGATGTAATCATGACCTTCCCATATATGAGAAGATAATTCGAGAACTTCTTCCTTATCATCATGTGTGATCTTCTCTACAGTAAATTCTTCGCTCATCGATCATCAGACTAGAAATTGATTATATTAAACCTTTCCAAAGAAATGAAAAAAAGAAGAATAGTTTTTACTCGTCTTCGAGCATAGGCATCTTTATATCCTGTTCCTTAGCAAATTCGATAGCCTTTTCATATCCTGCATCGGCATGTCTTACTACACCGGAGCCAGGATCTGTCTTAAATACTCTCTCGATGTTTTCTTCAGCCTCTTTAGAACCATCAGCGACAACGACCATCCCTGCGTGTGTAGATAGGCCAATACCGACTCCACCACCGTTGTGGATCGAAACACTGTCTGCTCCAGCACTGATATTCATCATCGCGTTCAGTAAAGGCCAATCTGCTACAGCATCACTTCCATCTTTCATACTTTCAGTTTCTCTGTTTGGACTGGCAACACTACCTGCGTCTAGATGATCCCTTGTGATAGATATCGGTGCAGATATCTCTCCGCTGGCTACCATCTCATTTATCTTCTTGGCAAATTTATGGCGTTCTCCGTATCCTAACCAGCATACTCTTGCAGGCAATCCTTCCCATGGAAGGTGTTCTTCTGCTAGATCGATCCAATTCTTAAGCTGTTCGTTTTCTGGGAATAACTCTTTCACAACTTCATCCGTTTTCAATATGTCTTCAGGGTCACCAGACAATGCCATCCATCTGAATGGTCCTCTTCCTTCACAGAACATAGGTCTTATGTAGGCAGGAACGAAACCAGGATAAGAGAATGCATCATCGAAACCAGCGTCTTTAGCCTGTCCTCTCAAATTGTTACCATAATCGAACGCGATAGCACCTTCTTCCTGCATCTTTACCATGGTTTCACAATGAAGCTTCATCGATTCCATCGCTCTTTTCTTGAATTCTTCAGGATCGTTCTCTCTCAGTTCAAGTCCTTCTTCATAACTTAGTCCCTTAGGGAAATAAGTCATCGAATCGTGAGCACTTGTTTGGTCTGTTACTACATCTGGTATGATACCTTTTTCTAATATTTTAGGATGTGTTTCAGCAGTATTTCCTATCAATCCGATAGATTTTGCCTCGCCATTTTCCTTAGCTTCTAGGGCTAGGTCTAGAGCTTCATCTAGGTCTTCTACAATAACATCGCAGTAACCATTATCTAATCTCTTTTGTGCCATCTCTGGGTTGATCTCAACAACAAGTGCAACACCGCCATTCATCTTTATAGCCAATGGCTGTGCACCACCCATTCCTCCGAGACCACCACTTAAACAAAGCTTACCTTCTAACGTCCCATCGAAATGTTTTCGAGCAAGTGCTGCAAAAGTCTCGTACGTACCTTGGATGATACCTTGTGTTCCGATATAACACCAGCTTCCAGCGGTCATCTGACCATACATCATCAATCCTAGATCTTCCAACTCGTAGTATTTATCCCAGGTAGACCATTTAGGCACGATGTTTGAATTTGCTATAATGACTCTAGGAGCTCTTTCAAATGTTTTAAAAACACCTACTGGCTTACCGCTTTGGATCATCAAAGTTTCATCATCTTCTAATTGCTTTAAGGCCTCTACAATTTTCTCATAACATTCCCAATTTCTAGCAGCTTTACCAGATCCACCATATACGATCAAATTATCTGGATCTTCCGCATTTTCTAGATTATTCTTAAGCTGCCTTAACATCGCTTCCTGTTTCCATCCCTTACAATTTAATTCTGTACCTCTTGGAGCTTTAATATCGACCATATTATTACACCTTTAATTGGGTTAATATGGACTTGACTATAAAACTTTAGTTTTAAGAATGATTTTATATAAATCAGACCAAAGGATCAAATACCACTTCAGCTCCCCTTTCTCCTTCTTTTATGTTTACGTTGTATATCACAGTGTTCGGTTTTTCACCATACATAAGTAATGTATTGTGTTTGGTCACCAATTTAAGATGTACTTCTGCAATATTCCTTAATTTTTGTGTGATCTCTAGGCCTGGTCTAACGATTCCAATATTTAAATCGCTGTGTGTAGACATCAGATCTAACAATCTATTAGCTATTTTAGGAATCTCGCCTTCACGTTTTGCGACCGAATGCTCTACACCTTCCCAATTTGTTACTGTAAGAATAGGTTCATTAGCAAAATATTTAACCTCTTTATACGCTTCTGAGAGGTTCTCTAGACTTGTGGTACCTTTGATCTTGAAATTTTGACAAGCTTTTTCACCGATATTTGGCACCATCTCACGGAACCATGAGCAAATATCTCTTTTATCTGGACGTCTTGCTTCAGAAGAAATATTCAAAACTCCGTTTCCGTGGACCAAAAAGTTTCTACCTACAAGGCCTAAAATATTCATTTGGCCGTAGAAAGGAACAGTATCATCAACTTCTATCAATACGATGGAATTTTTAGGATATCCACCATTGAGTATCTCATCTAATTTACGTGATCCAGAGGAATAAAAATCATCATCTGATGAGGGTAGATCCTCTATGTCTTCTTCCTGTATTGTATTTGGTTGTAGCATGGGTTTCTTGGTATGATATGTAATAGGAGGGAAGTATTGGAATTTTCCATTCTCCAAACTGAATAAGTAGGAAGGTCTTTCAATTCGAACACCCCTTAATTTGTTCAAATACATATTTCTAAATCGCCTTCCTTTGAACTCTTCTTCATTTAAGGTGACGACTCCATCAACAAGGTAATCCCATTCGATAGATTCCTTTTTCTCTGAGATCAGAATCAATTTGACTCCTGACCATTCAACCAGGTCTTTTTGTAATGTTTTTATCAGTTGTTTAGCATCGATATCATATCGTTCTACAATGGCCTCTATACTATCTATTACCACGAATGAATTTTCGGGTAGCCGTCCTTCAACTTTATCATAAAGTTCTTCAAGCTCTGTTATCTTATTCTCTTTCTCCAAAGAAACGAGCATGGTTCTGCTTATATGTTCAGGTAATTGTTTGTCAACTTCTTCCTTCCCTCTCATCTCTTTGAGGACATCCCTGGCTTTATCCAGTTTATCCAATTCCTCTGATTTACGTGCTTTGAATTCATATGAGACCTTTTTTTCTTTTGATATAGATTTAAGAAAATCCATACTAGCGTCCATCAAACTTGATCTCCAGTCTTTCTCTTCTAACCAATTGAACTGGCTGTACAAAGCTTCATTAGTTACCCTGGTAGAAAGATAAAACGAATTATCGAGAGTCCCTATCTTCTCTATTACACTTAAACTCATTATAGTTTTACCAGTCCCCGCATTACCTTTGATCATCAAGGATCTTCCCATCACTCCATCGAAGAAATTATTCAATTCTTCAGGAAGCTGTAAATATTTCATTATTATCACTTCAAATTATTTTTTATCTCATCTATATTTTTACTAAATTTTTTATCAATTTTTCTAATATCAAAGTTTGATTTAGTTCTGATAACTAAAAGATGATCTTTAGATAGATTTATAACTGAAGTATATCCATCCGGTGATTCTATAAATATTCGATCAGGTTCTTTTTTCTTCAGTTGTTCGTTAGATGTAGAAGCTGCGCCAAAGATAGTTGCTGACATTATACCAAAAGTCTCTAATTCTAAAGTATCTACATCACCTACACTGGCTGATACATCTCCGTTTGTTTTTACTATACAACAAATTTCAACTTGCGAGTTAGAACATATTTTCTTTAACGGTTTTAATAGTATATCTTTATTCATTAAGTCTTCCTCCTGCAATCGCTTAAATTAAACTAACAGGAACATAATAAATTAAGTTTTCTATCAATATAAAGATAAAAATTGGAAAAGATACTTCGATATTACTGGTAAGTCATCCATACTTGTCCTTGAGAGAGGAGATAACATGTCCTCTTAACCAATTTTCTGAGAGGAATTCAGTCTCCTCTTCTATCTCTGATAGAAGTTTATTCAATTCAACATCATCTTCTGCTCTTACCACTATTATGTGTGAACGTCCAACCCCCTCGATTATGGTTCTGCCTCCACCGTCATTTATTACGATGTTGTGAGGTTCATCTGTATTTATATGATCATTTGCAGTCTTACCAGCACCATAAATGGTCGCTGACATTGCACTGTAAGTATCTAAGCTCATGTTGCGTATTTCACCCTCAAAATCGATAAGGTTCCCGTTCATTTTGACGATTGAGCAGTACCTTATCCCTGGCTTCTTGATAAGCCTTTTTAGTGAATCCTCTAAGTCCTTTCTACTCAAAATTATCGCCAACTGTTGTATATGAGATATATTTAATTAATTTTTCTATCCCTTTAGTATATTTGGGATATTTTCAGCGATATCTTCTGGCATCAATCCCCATTTTTTACTCTCAAAGGCTTTCTCACCCGCTCTGCATGTTATATAACTTCCCAATCTTCCTGCATCATATGGTTCGAGACCCTTAGAGAGCAGTGCTCCGATAACACCAGATAAAGTATCACCTGTTCCACCCACTGTCATCGCAGGAGTACCAAAATCATTCCATTTTTTTCGAATTCCGTCTGTAATAAAATCTTCCTTACCCTTGACTACTAAGCTCACTTTATGCCCATTAGAATATTCCACTGCATTTTCTGGAAACTCTCCTTCATCACATAGTTTCATGAATTCACCCATATGTGGAGTTAATATACCATAATTTTCAAATTCAATATCATATTTACTCACAGCTTTCAAGCCGTCTGCATCTATCAATATAGGGATGTCTAGCTGTTCTGTCAGCAGTTTTACAGTTTTCAGTGTATTTTCTTCATCACCAAGTCCTGGTCCTATAACAGCTGCATCACATCTTTTAGCGATTTCTAAAATAGTCTCTTTATGACTTTTCTTTATTTTATTTCCTTCTAGATGATGCACGATAAAGCTTTCAGAATAACTTGCTACGATATCCTTGATATCGCTGGGCACAGCTAGATGAACTAGATCAGCTCCAGTTCTAAAAGCTGCTTTCGCTGCTAAAGCTGGTGCCCCTGTATATGGTCCACCGCCAACTATCAATAAATTACCATTATCACCTTTATGAGAATCCTTTTTAGGTTTTGGATACAGCAACATCTCACCAGGTCCAGTATATTCTAATGCTTTCTTTGGGATTCCAATATCTTTGATTATTATATCCCCACAATTCTCTTCGTTCATACCGATCTTTGCATCATGGAATGTTACAGTTAGATCAGGTTTGACCTGTAGATCAGCACTCAGGCCAGAAGGAACATCTACTGAAACTATCGGACTCCCACTGTTGTTGATATTTTTCATCACTTCTCTATAAGGTTCTCTTATCTTTCCTTTGATGCCGGTTCCAAGAAGAGCATCGACCAAAAGATAATCATCATATCTTTTCCAATCCAATTCCTCAACGATCTCACATTTTAGTTTTTCAAAATTTTTTCTAGAAATATCACTTCTGATATTTTCTTCACCCTTTATCAAAAAGACAGTTATTTTGTCTGCACCTATCTTTTCAGTTAGATATCTTGCTGCAACATAAGCGTCACCACCGTTATTACCAGTACCACAGATAAACAAAACTTTTTGTTCAGGATATCTTTCGTAAATAACTTCTGCCAGTCCTTTTCCAGCATTTTCCATCAACTCTATCGGAGGAACCCCTCTGAACTCTGAGTTTCTATCTGCGATCGCAACTTCTTTGAACGGTAACATGGATATGATAAAAGGAAAATGAACTAATAGTTATTTCGGATGTCACAATCTAGGTCCGACCAGCTGCCAGATTATCAGGAACAGTATGAACAGAGCGATTGCATATGTGAGATTGTTAGCGATCTTCTCTCCGGTCTCCTTTTTAACTCCGATTTTTTCCATCAGTTTTGTCACTCCATCATTGAAAATATATCCACCGTCCAGTGGAACCGCAGGCAGTGCATTGAATAATCCTACCATCAGATTGAGCCAAAATATCCAGTACATCGAATTAGCTACGATCCAAAATACATTGTTAGGCATGAAGGACAAAACTCCATTTATTTGATACAGGCTTCCTATATCTTCAGGAACTGGGCTTAAACCACTGAAAGGTAGTGCTATGTATCTCATGGATGAAGTGAAGTAATCACCTATGGTATCAGCATCTTTGAATGGATGAGCAAGCAGGTCTGGGAGCATGTTAATATCCCAGCCAGCGAAACCCATATATGAAACTGAGACGCCCATGTAACCTTTGCCTTTGTATTCTTCTTTATTTTGTGTTGGATTAAGTTCTTCGTAACTTTCGTATTTATCCTTTAATTTGAGAGTCGTGTTATCAAGTTCTTGGCCTGATCTTTTATAAGTTACAGTGATAGATTGTTCTGCAGATGTATTATATAAAAATGAATCGAAATCATCATAATTATGGATAAGTTCATCGTTCATCCTTAAAATTATGTCACCCTTCTTCAGGCCTGCATCGTCAGCAGGATAGTTATTAGTTGTTGCTAAAATAACCAGACCTGCTGTAACCTCAGTAGACTTCCGTTTTCCATCATATTTACTGCTCACATTGACTTTTTGCAGTGGCTCATATTCAAGGGAATGGACATCATCGAAATCGTTGATTTTTGTATCTCCAATTTTTATGATCTGTTCTCCTTTTTCTATTCCAGTATTGTCTATAGGAGAATCGTTTACGATGGTATTCACCACAACCCCGTCTTCCTTTGCAGATACAGCTCCCATCATAACCGATGAAAATAAGAGTACCATGATAACAGCTAGTACTATATTTGCAGTAGGACCAACAGCGTAAACTCTATCTCTTTTGATATGCTCTACATTCTCTAATTCGTCCTCATCAGGTTCGACAAAAGCCCCCATGGGAACTACTAAAAATATCAATCCGAGTGATTTAACTTTGATATCAGCAGCTCTAGCCAGTATACCGTGAGAGAATTCGTGGATAATAATAGCTATAGCCAATCCTAATATACCATACCATATTGGTATCAATGGATTTATGCCCGGTATACCTAAGATATATTCAGGAGAAGGAGCTTGAGAAGCTGGTATTGTCGTAGCAACATATGCTGACCAGATAACTAATAATAATATTATAGCCATACAAATAGATACGATGATCAAAGCGAAGTTACCATATCTTTCCCAAAATTTCTTTTTTTTAGCAATCCTATCGATCAGTTTTTTACCCCTTTCTGTTTTCCACATAAGGAAGGGGCCAGAAAGTTCTAAACCGTATTTTTGTATTACTCCTAATTTATCTAAGACTGCAAATACACCTATGAAACTGCCTATCAATATTATAGCATATATGATTCCACTGCTGATCAACATCAATGTACCCTAGTTAAAAGAGGTTTATTTATTTTCCTATCCTAAAATGGAAATTATAGATGCTGTAAGTATGATCAAGGAGATTATTGTAAAAGGGATGATGATTTTTTTAGATAATTCTTTATCGTATGTTCTTACAATAAAAATTTTAGAAATAGTGCCAAAAAGAACTGAAAGTAAAAGGGTGGTCAAAGCGATACTGCTAGAGATTTCTCCTGAAGAATACAGACTAGCCATCGAGGCAGTTACTGATGTTGTTGATACAAAACCACCGATAGCTGAGGCATAGATACCTACTGGACCAAGGTAGGTTTTTGCAAAATAAGTGAAAACTGAGATGATGATAAACAGTGCTGCAAATTTTGCTGCAGGTATGATACCAAAAGGTGTTCCTAATTTGAGCTCTTCAGCATCTTTTGCTCTTTTACTTTTCTTGTAAAATACAAAGAAAAGCGTAACAGCAATAAATATAGAAACAGGCCAGAAAAATTTTAAAGATAATCCGATTCCAGCTATCGTAAAAAGTATGATCAAACTTTTCAAGAACATCGAGATGTTAGTGATTAAAATTGAACTGAATATGGTGTTGATCATTTTGCGATTACCTTTTAGTTTTTCAGACATGGATGCGGTTGAGGCTGCAGAACTTACAAAACCTCCGAAAAAAGCAGATATCTTAAGCCCTTTAGAAGTGCCAATTATTTTAGTAACTAGATAACTAACAAATGAGATCGTGGAAACGAAAACTATCATCAATAAAAATTTGACAGTGTCAAAAACCTTGCCGGGTCCAATCAAAGGATGAACAGTACCTATCGTGTAGGCTAAGGGGATAAATATTGCAATAACAGACAGAAACCTAACAGCACTCATCAGCTCTTCTTCATCAAGCAATTCAGCAAAGTAATGAAGTTTTCTTTTAGAATAATTCAACGAGAAAACTGCAAGTCCTATTATAATCGGTTCGATCAGATAACCTGCACCTACTGATAGGCCGATCAAGAATATTACAATAAGTGATACTGAAGTCGTCATACCAGGATCTTCAATCTTTTGTTTTATGATAAGAGTAGATATGAACACGCAAAAAATTATTCCGATTCCAGCAAAATAGATAAGATCGGATTTAGTAAAATTGAATGAAATAAAGAATCCCAGCAAAGATATTAATGTGAATGTCCTCATCCCTGCTATCACCAGCACCCCCTCCGACATTGCATGGTATTCTCTCTCAGTACCTATCAGTAAACCTAGTAAAAGAGCGATAATGAACGTAAATATATCTATTGAGATCAATCCCATTAAGAAAATAATCGCTTAAATCAGTATAATAAGTTTTTCTAAAATCATAAAAATTTTTTTAGATTTCATCCAGACCTTTCTTCAATTCTTCTAAAGATTTTTCTTTTTCTTTGAGTTCAGACTCTTTTTCATCCAACTTTTCTTTTCTCTTTTTTAATTTATCTTTATTTTTATTTATTTCTTCTTCTTTTTCTTTTAGGTTTTCTTCCTTTTCTTTGATTTCTTTACTTTTCTCATCTATTTCTTTCTTCAATTCGTTCAGTTCTTTTTCATTCTGGTCTAATCTCTTTTCTCTTTTTGTCAACGCTCCCTTCTTACCAGCTAGCTTTTTATTTTGCTGTTTAATATATTCTTTTTCCTCTTCGATTTCTTTCCACTCGTCTTTGATTTTTTGTCTTTCCCTTTGAAGTTCTTGTTCATTATTTTCGAGCTGCTTTCTTCGTGAATCTAATTTTTCCTGTTTTTTATCTAATTCTTTTTCCCGTCTATCTAGGTCATTTATCCTCTCTTGCAATTCATTTTTTCCTTTTTCGATTTCTTTCTCTTTCTTTTTCAATTCTTCTTTACGTTCATTCAATTCCTTTTCGATTTTTTCGAGCTTTTCCTCCCTCTCTGATAGTTCCTCTTCAATCTTAAAGAGTTCTTCTTTTTTCTCTTTCATTCCAGATTCAATATCTTCTAGCTCCTTGATTTTAGACTCAAAGTCTGATATTTTTTCTTCAACGTTGTTTAATTTATCGTCTAGAACGTCCTCTTTACTCTCTATTTTCATTTCCTTATTTTCCAGGGCATGTCTTTTTTTATCTAGATTTTCTCTTCTGTTGTTTAAACGATCTTCAAGTTGTTCCAAATCTTTTTCCTTTTCTGATAGTCTTTCTTTTTTATCCTCTAAACGGTTTTTTAGATCGTCGACATCAGAACGTTCTTCCTTAATATTGCTCTCACGTTTATCTAATTCAGATTTTTTATCTTCTAATTTGTATGATAATTTATTCAATCTGTCCTCACGGTCTTCTAATTCCTCTTTTCTTTGCTCGATTTTACTCTTTTCTTCTAAAACAAGTTTTTCTCTTTTAATAAGATCGTCGATCCTTTTTTCTAGATCATCCTTGGTAGAAGAGATCTTTTTAGTAGCTTGTTCAACTTCAGCCCATAGATTTTTGACACTTTCAAATCTATCTTCAACAGCAGCAGCTTTTTCATTTAATTTTTCTTCTTTTTTCTTTATCTCATCTGATCTTTTTTTGAGTTTTTCTTCGTACTCCTCCAGGTTTCTCTTTTTATTTTCAAGGTCTTTACTTATTTTTTCCAGTTCATCTCTCTTTTTAGTTTTCTTGAACTCCTCGATTTCCTGTTCTGCCTCGTCGAAGATATCTTCACTTTCTTTCAGATATTCAATCAGTTCTTCCATCTCTTTGATATCAGTTATTTCATCCAGTTCTAGCTCGAGGTCAATTTCTCCTGTTCTTGCATCTTCAGTCAATTTATTGATAGAGTCTTCAAGATCATCTAAAACTGTATGTTCATCCTCTAAATTTTTTCCACGTTTTATTTCTAAAGAAATATCCTCTTCATCTTCTATCAACCAATCATCTTTACTTTTAAGAACCTGTTTTAAAGTTATAGATGAGGATTCATAATTATAAGAATGGAGTTCTATCCTGCAGTCTTCATCCAATGAATCATTGATGATGTATCTGATGGATTTTTTACCAAAACTCTCTTTTATCCCTTCGTGAAAAGCAGCTTTAACTTGGTTATTCTTAAAAACAATATAACCTTTAGATATTGAGTCTTTTTTTATTAGCTCAGTATATATGAACCCTATAAAATTATTATTTTTTGCTTCTTCCATGTATGTATCTATTTCCCCTTCGCCTCCAAATTTTGATTTGAGAGTTTTCCCTGCAGGTATCTTCATAGTGATTCCTCTAAAAGTATATGAAAATAAAGTAAATTATATTTTTTGTTTCTTCATCAAATTATCTAAAGTGATTACATCTATTGATATCGATGTTTATTAAATTATAGAAAATATTAAAGACCCTAAGTGTAATAAAAGAAGTTACGGTTGCGTGAAACTCCATGGAAAAAACCGGTTCAGATATCCAGGATAAAGGGGATAGCACCGAATCCAAAAAAGATGAGATGAATTTAAAGGAGGCTGAGGGAAAATTAAAGGACCTCAAGGAAGAAAAAGAAAAACTTCAGGAAAGAATAGATGATTTTTTAGAGGAAAATAAGGTTAGAAGCAATGAAAGTTTGTATTTAGAGATTGTAAGAGAAGAGAAAGAAAGGGTTGAGAGAAAGATATCAAAATTGAAGACTAATATATCTCAGATGAAAGCATCTGATGAAAAATTGAAGATTGATATAGAAGATGATGAAGATTCCATTGAAGATATTATAGATGAATATTCTGAAGGAAAAGACGCCTTAAAAGACGACAGTTCTGAATTAAAAGAGGAGAATAGGCTTCTTAAAAAGAAAGAGGCTTTAGAAGAGATTGAAGAAAGCTTAAGATTTTGGAGCGAAAGAACAAGGGAGAAGGAGGCAAAATTAGAGAAACTAAAGAGAGAATTGAATGAGAAGCAGGAATCTATTGAATCAAAAGAGGATGAATTATCAGAGTTAGAGACAAGATTAGAGAAAGAAAAGGAACAGATAGAAAAAGAGCGATCAAAAATAGTGGAGAGGGAAAAAGAGTTACAAGAAAAAGAAGATAATCTCCAAGAAAGGGAAGATAAAATAGAAAAGGAGTCTTCAAATTTAGAAGATAAAAAGAAGGGATTGGAAGAACTTGAATCAGAATTAAGAGAAAAGGAAGCAGATATTGAAGAAAGAAAACAGACATTATCAGATAGAGAAGAAAACTTATCAAGTGAGGCTGATCGTTTAAACAAGCTTGCTGATGACCTGGAAGAACAAAAAGGTAATCTTGATTCTCGTGAGAAAAAATTAGATGAACGTAAAGAAGACCTTGAATCATTGCAGGACTTTTTAGAATCAAAGAAAGAAAAATTAGATTCTCAGGAATCTGATCTGAATCAAAAAGAGAATAAGTTGAGTCAGCGTGAGAAAGAAATAAAATCTCGTGAGGACCATATAGCAACAGAGTCAGATGAACTGGCCAACCAGAGAGAGAAATTTGAAAAGAGAAAGCAAGAGATAAAAGAAAGAGAGGAGGAGCTCGAAGAGAGGGTAGAAGAGTTAGATGAGAAGGAAGAGGAACTGGATGATCTCAAGGCAAATTTAGAATCTAAAGAAGATGATTTAGTTGAAAAGGAGAGAGAACTTGCAAATTTAGAAGAAAAACTGAAAAACAGAGAAGAAGAGCTCGATGTTAGAAAGGAAAATCTAGATAAAACAGAATCTAAACAGGATAAGATAAAAAGTGAGTTAGACAAAAGAAAAGAAGAGCTCGAAGAACAGGAAGAAGAGTTGGAGAAAAGAGAGGAAATAATTGATAAAAAAGAGAAACGATTGAATGAATTAGAAGATGATTTGGATGAAAGGGAACAATCATTGGATAAGTGGTCTAATAAATTAGAGAATAAGGGAAAGGAGATAGAAAAAGAATTTGAGAAAATTTCTGAAGAGAAAAGTCAGATAGAAGAAGAAAAAAGATCGTTAGCAGAGAGAGAGGATGAACTAGCAGACCTTGAAGAAGAACTTGAGAATAAAGCTCAAAAACTAGAGGATGAAAATGAAAGGATTGAAAAAGCGAGGGAAGAGCTAGAAGATAGGAAAACAAAATTGGATGATAAAGAAAAACAGTTAGAGAAGAAATCTGAGAAACTAGATAACAGAAGTACCGAGATCGATAAACGGGAAGAGGAGATATCTAAATGGGAAGAAGAATTACAAGAAAAGGAAGAGCGGTTAGAGTCAATGGAGACAGATTTAAATTCTTTAGAAGAGGATTTAGAAGTAAAAAGAGAGAAGATAGATAATTTAGAAAAGGATCTTGAAAATAGGAAACAGGAGTTAGATAAAAGGGAGGAAATACTTGAGAAACAGAAGAAGAATCTAGATGATAGGTCTGAACAGATAATAGAAGATGAGGAAGAGATCGAAAGTAAAAGGAATGAGCTAAGGTCACTTGAAGAAGATTTACAAAAAAAGCAAAGAAAATTGGCGGGTAAAAAGGGCAGTCTTGTAAGGAAAGAGAAAAAACTCGCTGAAAGAGAGAATATTTTAGATGGTCGTAAAAAAGAGTTGAACCAGAAACAAGAATTTTTAGATAAATTAAGTATTGAATTGTATTTTAGAGAGGATATATTAGTAGAACGTGAAAAAGAGTTTGAAAAGGAAATAAGAGAGAAAAGGGAGGAATTGGATAGAGAGAAGGGAAGGATACAAGAATTAAACGTCAGTCTCCAAAAATGGGAGGATGATCTTTCTGAAAGAGAGAAAAAACTGCAAGAGGAGAGAAATAACTTTGAAGAGGAGAAAGCAGCGATCAAAGCAGCGTATGAAGATAAAAAAGTTGAGCTTAATAATAGAGAAGAGTTGCTGGAGGATAGAGAAGAACAGTTGACCCAACGCGAGAAAGATTTAGAAAAGGAAAGAGGTCAGCTTGATAAGAATAAAGAGATCATCGAAGAGAAAAAAGACAAAATAGCTAAGATAGAAGAAAGAATAGAAAATGAAGAAAAAGAACTTGAGAATCTTAGAAGCAAATTAGATGAACGTGAGAAGGAGATAGAAAGGAAGAAAGACAAACTATTAGAGCGTGAAAAGATTCTAAATGATAAGGAAAGAGAAATTGAAAATAAAAAAGAAAGGATCGATCAAGAGAAAGAATATATTGAGAGTCAAAAAGATAGTATAGAGGGTGAACGGAAGGAAGTTCTTCAATATTGGAACAAAATTGGCAGTAGATTAAAAGAAATTGAGCAGAGGGAGGATGAAATAAGCGATAAAGAAAAGCATTTATCAGAGTTAAAAGAAGAATTGGATGAGAGGAAATCAGAGTTGGATAAGAGAGCTAGAAGTATTGAGGAAAGAGAAAAAGAGATAGCAAATAAGGAAGAACGTGTAGATAAGGAAATCCAGGAAGTTATAAACGAGATGGAAAAAGCAAAATCATGGAGTAAGGCAGCTTATAAGAAGAAGAATGAGATCGAAGAGAGAGAAAAACGTTTAGCTGATAAAAGAGAAAAGCTGGTAAATCTAGAAAATAGATTAAAAAGTAAAAGAAAAGAACTAAAAGAGATGGAGGAAAAGATCCCTGCTAAGATTTCTAGAGTTGAGATGAGAGAGGCTAAAGTAGCTGAATGGGAGGAGAAACTTAGTGAAAAGGCCAGTAGATTAGATGATAAATCAGAATCTTTAAAAGATAGGGAAGAGAGTTTAAAAGAAGAAAGAGAAGAAATAAAAGATCTGAAAAAACAGGCTTTAGATTTTCTAGATTATGCAAAGGAGAAAAAAGAAAAAGAGGAAGAATTGAACAAAGAATTATCTGATGAGATACAAAAGTACAAAGAAAAGAGGGATGAGCTGGAAAAAGAGATCTCTACGAGAGAAAAGGAACTTAAAAAGAAAAGAGATGAATTAAAAGATCTAGAATCCACACTTAGGGAGAAAGAAAATTCTATAGAGGAAGAAAAAGAAAAGCTCGATGAAGAGTGGGATGAGATAAAAGAAGAAGAAAAACGTTTAACAGGTTTATTGGATGAGATCAAAGAAGAGTCTGAAAAGGTTGAGAGGGTTGAGAAAAGAGAGGAAGAACTTCAAGAATGGGATAAGGAACTATCAAATAGGGAGAAAGAGATAGAAGAAAAGAGGGAAAAGGTAGAAAAGATGAAAGAAAAGTTAGACGATCTGTTAGAATGATGAAAACTTTTAAATAGAACCTCTAGTAATTGTTTTACAACTAATAGATAACAACTTTGAGTTGTAAAGTTTGTTGGAGTAGATATTTATGGCGAAGGAAAAAATATTGAAAGTTGCGGAGGCAAAATCAAGCGATGTAGGGAGAGGTTTAGCTAGGATAGATCCAGAAGTTAAGGAAAAACTTGGTCTGAATAGCGGAGATATTATTCTGATTTATGGAGAAAAACAGACGGCAGCTAAAGTATGGCCTGGTGAGGAAAAAGATAGAAATACCGGAGTTATCAGGATAGATGGACCGACAAGAAGAAATGCTGGAGTAAAGATAGATGAAAAGGTGGGTATAGAAAAAGTTGATGCGAAACCAGCTAAGAAGGTAACCTTTGCTCCTACTCAACCGATACGTCTGATGGGAGGGGAGGAGTATCTCAGACAGCAGGCATTACGAGATCGGCCTATCACAAAGGGAGATTCGATCACACTCAATATAATGGGTAATAAGATCGAGCTAGTTGTCAAGTCTTATTCACCTGGTTCTAAGGCTGTGATAATCAAACCAAACGTCACACAAGTAAGCATTTCTGAGAAACCGATCAGCAAAGAAGAGATAGCTAAAGTTCCACGCGTTTCTTACGAAGATATCGGTGGGTTGGATAAAGAGATAGAGAAAGTAAGAGAGATGGTAGAGCTTCCATTAAGACATCCAGAACTTTTCGATAAGGTCGGTATAGAAGCTCCAAAGGGAGTTTTACTTCACGGTCCACCGGGCACGGGTAAAACACTGATGGCGAAAGCTGTGGCCAGTGAGACAAACGCTAACTTCTACAATATAGGCGGACCAGAGATCATGTCCAAGTACTACGGTGAAAGTGAAGGACGTTTGAGAGAGATATTCGAGGAGGCAGAAGAGAACCAACCCTCGATAATATTCATAGATGAGATAGACTCGATCGCACCGAAAAGAGATGAAGTTACCGGAGAAACAGAAAGAAGGATAGTCGCTCAGTTATTATCCCTGATGGATGGTCTGGAGGCTAGAGGCAAGGTAATAGTCATAGGTGCTACCAACAGGTCCCATGCACTGGATCCTGCACTAAGAAGGCCAGGAAGATTCGATAGAGAGATAGAGATCGGAATGCCTGACAAAAACGGTAGAGAAGAGATACTTGAGATCCATACCAGAGGGATGCCATTGGCTGACGAAGTGAATCTAGAAGAATTATCATCTCATACCCATGGTTTCGTCGGTGCAGATATAGAAGCTCTAGCTAAGGAAGCAGCGATGCTCGCTCTAAGGGAGATATTGCCTGATATCGATCTAGATCTTGAACAGATACCTCCGGAGATATTGGAGAAATTAGAGGTCAGAGAAGAGCATTTCAACAAAGCTTTAAGAGAGATGAACCCTTCAGCGATGAGAGAAGTTGTTATAGAAACACCGGATGTTACATGGGAAAATGTAGGTGGATTGGAAGAAGCGAAAAAGGAACTGCGTGAAGCAGTTGAATGGCCTATCAAGTACTCGGATGTATTTGAACACATGGATGCTGAAGTACCAAAAGGGATACTCATGAGCGGTCCACCAGGAACAGGTAAAACACTCATGGCTAAAGCAGTGGCAAGAGAAAGTGAATCTAATTTTATATCGGTGAAAGGACCTGAGTTCTTCTCTAAATGGGTCGGCGAGAGTGAAAAAGCAGTACGAGAAACATTTAGGAAAGCAAGACAAGCAGCACCAACGATAATATTCTTTGACGAGATAGATGCATTGGCACCTAGAAGAGGAGCATCATCTGATTCAAATGTATCTGAAAGAGTGATATCACAATTGCTTACAGAACTAGATGGGTTGGAAGATCTACATGACGTCGTTGTACTAGCAGCTACTAACAGACCAGACCTTATTGACCCAGCACTTATGAGACAAGGAAGGTTCGACAGACATATCATGGTAGAAAAACCAGATAAAGAGGCAAGAAAAGAGATATTCAAAGTTCATACAAGAAACAAACCACTAGCAGATGATGTAAATCTGGATGTGCTCGCAAATAAAACAGATGATATGAGTGGTGCAGATATAGCTTCTATCTGCAACGAGGCTGTGATGTTGTCTATAAGAGAGTTCGTCGATGAAGGTGAAGAGCTCACAGAGGAAAGTATAAAGGACGCTAAAGTTTACAAAAGACATTTCAATGAGGCATTGAAGAAAGTACAAAAGAAGATAGAAGAGCGCGAGGAAAAAGAAAAAGGTAGAGAGGCTCAAAGAGCCTACCTCTAAAACCCTTATTTTTTACAATAAATTTATAACTGTTTTCTAAAATCTTGAAGGGATGATTAAGAGAGAGGTAACTTATCCAGAAAAGGGAGACGAGATTCCGTTAGATTCGAATGAAAATTTCTTACTTACTGAGGAATATTATGAACAAATAAAGAGTGAATTAGATTCTGGTTTATCTGAGTATCCTTCTCCAAGTGCAAGATCACTTAAAAAGAAACTTGCAGAATTTTATGGTGTTCATATAAATCAGATAGTTGTAGGTAATGGTTCTGATGCAATACTGGACACGATCTATAAAACAGTAATACCCCAGGAAGGTATAATTGGTACATACGTACCATCTTATGAGATGTACAATTTTTTTGCAAGGAGGAATGAAAGGAAGATCATGGAAATACCTTTGACATCGAGTTTCACAGTCCCTACACATACTGAATTTTTAGAAGAAATAGATGGGCTCATCCTATGTTCACCAAACAATCCAACAGGGTTATCCATCGATAGAAAACATCTTATTTCAATATTAGAACATGAAATACCCATTATAGTTGACGAGGCTTATTCTGAGTATTCATCAGAGAACTATATCGATCTTATCTCGGATTATTCCAATCTGATAATCGTAAAGACTTTTTCAAAGGCTTGGGGACTTGCTGGTGCTAGGGTTGGATATTCAATATCATCTGACGAAAAAGGGGTAGAGATTCTTTCAAATATGTTACCTTATAATGTAAATTCTCTTTCTTTATCTGCAGCTTGTTCTGCTTTGGACAGGAAAGAAATGGTCGATGAGGCTGTTCAAAAGACAGTAGACGAACGTGAATATATCGAGTTTGAACTTGAAAAGATGGGATTCAATCCCATGTCTTCTGAAACAAATTTTGTTTTTGCAAGAGTTCCAGCAGGAGTTAATTCTCATAAATTGTAC
Source organism: uncultured Thermoplasmata archaeon (assembly GCA_964516805.1). Lineage (GTDB taxonomy): Archaea > Thermoplasmatota > Thermoplasmata > Halarchaeoplasmatales > Halarchaeoplasmataceae > CAYSTL01. The sequence goes on along the minus strand of CAZEXI010000005.1, from coordinate 43,466 downwards.
GAGGACCTCTTAGAAGAAGGTATCAGGATCCGGGTATTTGATGATGAAAAGTTGGAAAATTATATCAGAGTTACAGTTGCTACAAGAGAAATAAATGATATATTTCTAGATGCAGTTGAAGAATATATTTAGAAAATTCCCAGGATGCTCAGTATTTTCCTGGCTACGATGGCGATAAAAACTATGATTCCGATTTGTATGAATACATCTAGTTTATCTGCCAGCGACGGTTTGATATAAACGCTTGAAAGTTCTCTTGATATAAGTAACCCAATTAGAATCAATATACTAAAAAGATCGAAGCCTTGATCCCCAACCATCAAAAGAACTAGAGACACCCACACAGTCATCGCTAATGCTATCTTCTGTGAGATATGCATCAAACTTCCTCCAGCTCTATCTTGATATGTTTTTCTTCTTTTTCAAGACTAGTTATTTTCAGAGGTTTGGAGATCCCTTCAGAGGCAGCAGTTATGTAGGCACTGCATATAGGACAACAGGTCCTTTTGCAGATGTCTTCAGATTCTTCTCTTAACTTCTCACAGTAATCGAGGTATTTACCGTGTGTTATTCTTATTTTGAAATTTTCTTCATCTCTTATACTAAAAGATTTCGCCAGCTCCATCCCTTGTGATAGATGACCCATTATTTCTCTTGAAGCTTCTATTCCTTCACCCTCTATATCATATTCCATCTTGCTCTTTGCTTCATCCAATAATGTTTTTCCAATAGGTTCTATGGAGATCCCCATGTTTCCTCTTCCTCCAGAAACAACATTCATGTCATCATAAAGATCGGGTAGTTCTTTTAGTTCTCCTGCAGGGATGTATGTTCTTGATCGAGTCAGATTTCGTATCGGGGGAACGAAAACACCAGTGCCTTTGACCTCTAAATCTTTTAATAGATCGTTTATTGGTTTTACACCGCTTGATAAACCTGCTTTTGCTGTTGATTCATCAACAGTTGGTTCGTTTACTATCAATATCGTAAATATGCCTATAAAAGCGGATGCTAGTGCTGCATTGGTATAACTGGTATAAAAGAAGAGATATAGAGCGATGATGATGAAGACTGCTCCTATAACTTTGGAGATATATTCTGGCCTTAACACTTTAGATACTTTCATCTTTTCAGGTGAATTTAGGCCATGGATAATAAAAGTATCGCAAAAGTTTTTAACCGGATAACTTTAATTATCAGGAGGATTTGGTTTGATAAGTAGATGATACAGACCAAACATGGAGACGAAGAAAAAGTTGTGCAAGAGGTGAAGATGGTTGGAATTTAAGAAAATATTTTCCGGAACTTTAATGTTAATTTTGATTCTGTCCTCATTTGTTGGATTTGCATCAGCTTCAGATAGTCATGAATATTTCGAAAAGGCAAGAACTGATTTAAAAGCTCTTTATGCTTCTTTGAATAGAACCAAAGAACAGATGGTCGATTCTTTGGACAATACTCTGAAAGTCAATTTGTCAGTAGAAAATAATACTAAAGAAGGAACTATGGGTTCTTTTAATTGCACCTATAGTCAAGATGAATTGAATAAATCTTTTGATCTGAGTAAAGAAATAGAAGAAAATTTGTTAGATGCTCATGATCTATTGTCAAAGATAAAAGGAGAAGTTTCAAGTTACGAGTATGTTAGAAAAAATTATCAGCCTTTTTACTTGATGTCTGTTAATCTCACGAATTTTATTAAAAGTCATAGTTATTTTATAGAAAATGTTTCTGTAGTGATAGATCATTTCAATAATGAGAGCATGGGACCCTCTTCTCCAGAAGATTCTTTTAAAGGCACAGAGAGTTTCAACGACGCATCTTATAATCTGGAAAGGATGAATAAATACTTACAAAGTATAGGGGAAAGTTATAGTTCTCTTGATACTTCAGTTTTTGATATCGAAACTTTGAAAGAAAGGATCAGCAGTTGTTATGGATTGATAGATGATTATAGAGAAATTTTAGATGATATATTAAATAAGTACAAAGATTTACCGTTATCCATTACTTTGTATGTCCAGGAAATTTTACATCCTGGCGAGAGCTATGGATTACAGGGATTCCTGGTCAAAGGCGGTGAATATATAGAAAATACAACTGTTGAATTGTACATTGATGAGGAAAAGGTAGATGCTCTTAAAACAGATGAAAGAGGACATTATCAAACAGAGATGAAAATCCCCTGGGATAGCAAGCTTGGTATAAAGAATTTTAGAGTTGAATCACCTTCTAGAAACGTTTCCTCAAGCAATATTACAGTAGATATTAGAAAATGGCCTTCTGATATTTACGTTGAATCTGACAGAAACCACTATCATAGAGAGATTATTGAGATTGAAGGTTCATTCAATTGCAAAGCCCCAATAGATAAATCAGGTATAGATCTGTTAACAGATTTTAATGGTGAAATTGATGTTGAAAATAATGGATCTTTTAGATTCAAATTAAGTTCAGAAGATTTCGGATGGGGTATGCATAATCTTACGCTGGAATATCCAGGCAATGAAACTGTTTCATATTCAAATGATCTTATTAGTTTCAAGAGGGATATCCCGACTGAATTGAACCTTAAAGCAAAAATATCGGGAAAACATGATCTAGAAAGGCCATTACCATTGACTGGAAATCTAATCAATAGAAGTTCAAAAGAGGGGATCGGAGGCTTTGAAGTAGAAATCCTTATCGATGAAAAAAAGATTAATGGAGCAAATACAACTGCCAACGGTTCCTATAATTTATCATTGCATATCGATGATTTAGATTTAGAAAAGGGTAATCACAGAATAAAAGCAGTTTTTGAAGGGACCAATAAATATAGGCGGTCTGAAACTAACACAATACGACTGTTCATAGGTGATGATTCATTTATTATAGATGAAAGGGATAGTGATGAAGATAATATATTTGAACTGTTCAAATTTAAAGAATTGATAGTCCTTATATTTGTTTTATCAGCAGGCATATTTACTTTATTGGTTTATCTATATCTAAAGAGAAGGAAAAATGAAGATGTCGAGAAAAAAGAGAAGGGCACAGAGAGGGATTTAATAGATAGTAAAGAAGAACCTGTTTTAACCCAGGTTAAAAACAAGGATGAAGTGCCTTATGTTTATGGACATCTGATAAATAAACTCGAAAAACGCGGTATAGTGGATGTCAAAAAAGGAACTACTCATCGTGATCTGTTGAAAGACCTTTCTAGAAAGATAGGGCTGGATGAAGAATTGAAAAAGATAACAAATATATTCGAAAAGGCTTATTTCACTCAGGAATCTTTATCCACTTCTGAGATAGAATCATTTAATAGTTCATTGAATAAAGTTGAAGAGGAGGTGTTATTGTGAACGATTTCTTAAAGAAAGTTACACTATACATCATCGTAGCATCTATAGTTTTATTGATACTCTTCTTTTCTTTGTCTGCTCCTGTACTAACAACAGATGCAGATTTCAGTGTATATAATCCTGGTTGGAATGGATGTAGTGATTTAGCTGTAAAAACTAACGAGATGGGGAAATTTACCAGAAATTTAAAACTTGAAAATGGAGAATCTATGGAGGTCACACAGAAGGAGTTAACCTCGTATTCAATAGATGCTAATAGTTCTTCGTTAGTGATACTAGGACCCAAAGAAAGATTTACTGAAAGCGAAGCTGATTATATACATTCCTTTATTAGTAAAGGAGGTATAGTTGTTTTATCAGACGATTTTGGTGAGGGCAATTCTTTGTTAAAGAAATTGAATACTAGTTCTAGATTTATAGGAAAACCAGTTTTAGACCTGTCGTTTGAGAAAAAACCTGATTTTGGTGTAGCTTATAACATACGTGATAGTGAGATTACTAAAAATGTATCGCATGTTCTTCTAAATAAACCGACTGGTATAATTCCAGATAAAAATTCAACATCTTACCTGAACACTTCAGAAGCATCTTGGATTGATAGAAATAACAATGGAATGCACGATCCGGGAGAAAAGAGAAGAAATGTTCCTCTTCTTACCATGGAAGAGTATGGTCAAGGTGAATTGATATTGGTTTCAGATCCCAGTATCTTCATCAATTCGATGCGTGAAGAACTTGATAATAAAGTTTTAACAAACAATATTTTGAATTATGCATCATCGGATAGAGAAAATGTGATATTCGATGAAAGCCATAGAGAAGTTAATCTTATCCAGGGTATGGTATACAGAGGTAAGTATCCTTCTAAGTTGATCACATCTTTGATCGTAGTGATAGGGTTGGGTGTATCTCTGTTCCTAGTAGTACCAGGTTTCAAAAACATTATAATAAAAGCTGTAATGTTTATGTTATCGATATTTGTACATAATGAAGAAGACGACGATATTATTGACGGTTTGATGGAAGAACATCCACAATGGGATAGAGATAAACTTAAGATGATTTATGATAAATTTAAAGAACCACAGGATGAAGGAGCTTGATAAATTTGAACGAATTCAAAGATTATAGAAAAAAATTTGAGGCTGTAAAAAAGGAAGTAGGTAAAGTAATAGTTGGTTATGATGATGTAGTTGATGATTTCTTGATCTGCTTGATGACAGGGGGGCATATATTGCTTGAAGGTGTCCCAGGTATCGCTAAAACCACTATGATCAAAGTATTTACTAAAGTTATGGGACTGGATTACGAACGTATACAATTTACTCAGGACATGCTTCCTGCAGACATATCTGGACATTTTTATTATAATCAAAAGAACAGCGAATTTGAATTAAGGAAAGGACCTGTATTTGCACAGATTCTGATGGCTGATGAGATAAACAGGGCTCCTCCAAAGACTCAATCAGCTCTCATTGAAGCGATGCAGGAGAAGCAGGTAACTATAGAAGGAAGAACATTAACACTGCCCGATCCATTCCTGGTGATCGCTACTAGAAATCCCATAGAAACAGAAGGAGTTTATCCTCTACCAGAAGCTCAGCTTGACAGGTTCATGATAAAGAGTGATATGGGTTATCTATCACCTGAAAAAGAGCTAGATATGCTCAAGATGAAGCAAAAAGATGTGGATTATGGAAAGGTAAGGACCATAAGTGATGGATTTGGATATACGATAAACGGTTTACATAAAGATGTATATGCTTCTGAAGCCATTCTAAGATATATACGAGATATAATTTTAGAGACTAGAAATGTTGAAGAATTGGTTCTAGGTGCCAGTCCAAGAGCAGCTGAACAGTTGCTTTATGCAAGCAAGGCCTATGCAGTTCTAAAGGGTAGGGATTATCTTATCCCAGATGATGTTAAAAATATATCTATGAAGGTAATTCCACACAGGATATTACTGTCTGTGGATGCTGAGCTAGAAGATATCAACAAGAAAGAAGTTATGAAAGAGATAATAGAAGAAAGGGTGGAAACACCAAAAGGTGATTTTAAAGAAGATTAGTCCTTGAATGTCAGCCAGATATGATAAGGTATCATAGCTATTAAAGCTGAACCTATAAGTACCAGCGCTTGAGGGCCTGAATTTTCTTCCGCCAATATATAATCAGTTATGTTGAAAATAGATGTCATACTGTAAAATACGATTATCGATAAACAAAAATAAGATGCTGTAAGAAAAATACCTTTTTGGTTAAAATTTATCGTTGGTGTCAGAACAAGGATCCAGTAGATCATCAGAGGGGTGATAAAGGTGATTATAAATATTGTTATGGGGATAAAATCGTTCATAGAATTTGGGCTAATAAAGAACGGTATTATCAAAGTTCCAGCAGTCAATGGGATTACCGATATTTTTTCTAGGTTCAATTTGACTGAAATAGAGACTATTATATAGGGAATGACAATTATAACAGTCCAATAATTATCAAAGGAATGTAAAATAGCTGATATAGATAGGATAATACCTAGTAAATGTATCAATATATTTCTTTCATTCATTTCTTTCTAGCCCCCCTTTCTTCCAAAATCATAAAGCCTTCTTTTTCTGGATGCAGTTCGAATATAGACACATCCAATCTCTCCAACCTGTGAAATATTTGCTCTAGTTTTTCGTAGTCTTTGTAAGCTCTTTCTAATGCTTCTTTATCAACATCATCTTCTTCATACCAGCTGGAAAACGGTACAATAGTCCATACTCTGTTTTCCAACATCTTTAGGTTCTCGATCCCTTTAATCGTTGCGTAAGGGAAAGATTCCAGGTCTGAAAATACCAGTATCAACGATTTTTCTATCTTTGTTGACCTTATTTGTGATACTGCTGATAGAATCCCGGAAAGCTCTTTTTGCTTGGTCGGCGAAATAAATTTACTCACCTGACGAGAAAATAATTCTTCGAACTTATCAAGTGTCTCCTTTTCTATCCTCCTATTATATCTTTCAAAACCTTTTTGCTTTGTATCGATTGGACCTGGGAGTTCTGGAAGTTTTTTGTAGATTCTTTGGAAGGATTCTTTCTTCTGTCCGGGTTCCTGGTGAAATAATACCTTTTTATGATCATAGGCTGTAATACCTATATTGTGACCTAATAGTTCGAAATTTTTTAATATCTCAGTTGCCACATAAACAGCTTGATCCAACTTGGTTGTTCCATCAGAAAGTTTTCTTCTCATTGATTGTGAGCAGTCTATGAGGATGTGGCAGTTTATAGGAGTTATATTTTCATAGACTCTGGTCATGTATTTTTGAAATTTTGATAGTGATTTCCAATGTATGTCTTTTAATGAATCTCCGGGTTGATATTCTCTAATACCTTCGAACTCGTTAGAACGTAGAGCTAAATTCATCTCATCCGTTATGAATTCTTCTGCATGTCTTCTTCTTGTATAAGTTTGAGCTCTTCTTATTGCTTCTTTTGAGCTCTGTATACTTAATTTCTTGCTGATGTCATGTTTGAATTTTCTTTTATAAATCTTCAAGGGATCGTAAATAAAACCGGTTAGACGACCCAATTGATGATATCCTCTGCTTTTTGGAACAGCTTTGTACTGGATGTATTCTTCGCTTTCGATCGTTGAATTGAAATCTAGTGATGAATTAATCTTAAAACTATCCTCTAAGTTCACATCAATTTTGGTTCTAGTTGGTTGTTCACTTTTGATTTTATGAGTGACTTGAAAAGGTTCATCCACATGTTTGTTATCTTCAATTATATGATCAGTCACTATCAAATCAGGTAATTCTTTGATTACATATCTTGAATAGAAAGTTAGAGATAGCAATCCTATACCTATAAGGACAGTGAATGGTTGTTCTAACAGAAACCCTGTGATGAATAGGAATATTGGTATCAGAATTAGAGATCTTCCTCGTCTTGTAAGCTTTGTATCAGCCACTCTATCCCTCCCTGACAGTCACCCATAAATGCAGTTCTCTGTACCCATTCTTTTCTTGAGGTGAGAACTCGTTTGGTTTGACTAGTAAAAACTGAACCATATATAACCCGGTTTCATTTATAGTATAGTTCATATGATGAGTAAATTTCTCATCATTTTTTAGACTGAAATTCTGTATATAAGTTGTAGAATTCGATAAAGTTATGTTATAATCCTGTGGCATCTGGTTGACGGTCATATTCTGGTAATCAAAATATGTTTTTACATCAATAGTTTCGTTTTTATCTTTAGATTTGATTTTATTGTCTAGTTCTTGGGATGAATTTAGATTAGTAGATGCCATCCTCACTACCATCAGATATTCCATCTCTTTATGCTCACGATTAATCGCCCCGAGTATAACATGACCAGATTCATTTACGGTTAGATTTGTAGGATAATCATCAGCCATACCGTTCGGCCCTAAGACATAGTACTCGGTAAATTGTTCTCCAGTTCTTGGTGTGGTGGCTATATGATAGGCTAAACCACCGGAAGCTATCAGCAGGCCAACGGTAGCTATCACCAGTGCCTTATCGATGATATCGTAATTTTCCCAGTCCGGCTTATTTATCTCTAAATATATGCTGAATCTTTCTTCTAATGGGATTGTCTCTCTTCGAAGGTACGCGAGTAATGAAAAAGCAAATATGAACAACGATTGAGAATAAAGAATTGGAACTAAACTGATCTCCCAGATGTAGTTTAAGAGCAACCCGATCAATGGGGTTATAGCGATACTCAGCCCGAATGAAAGAGCTATCCTTTCTATCTTATCCAGAGGCTGCTCTTCTGGAAACAGAAAAGAGATGAGCACGTATCCGGGGAAAAACAGGATGTAGGGAAGTCCAAGTATGGTCCTCGCAGTACTGCTAGGACTGAATGCTATAACAGCTAATAGTAAAGCTGTCACTACTACGATGAAGGCAAGGTCCCATGGTTTTTCTCTTATTTGTATCTTCAACAGTACTGCACCTCTGATTTTCCAAACATTTCATGGTTTATAAATGGTTTTCTTGTCTGGTTCTGTATTCATGTTCTAGTATGGAATATACGTATGAATCTCTCCAGTCACCATCTATTATTTTATGTTCTCTAAGTCTTCCTTCTCTTTCCATACCTATCTTTTCAAGAACTTTAGCAGATTGTTTATTTCTTGTATCACACTTGGCGTAGATCCTGTGCAGTTCCAATTTTTTGAATCCAAAATCTAGTAATGATCCAGCTGTCTCAGTTGCATAACCTTTACCCCAATGATCCCTATTCAAACAATATCCCAATTCTCCTTTTTTGGTTCTAAGTTTGATATCATCTATTCCACAAGCACCTATCAATTTTCCTGATTTGAGGATAATCGCAAAATCATAATTTTTTCTGTTATCCTTCTTTTGCTGTTCTAATGCTTTTTCTAGAAATTCCTTGGTCTGTTTTTTATCATTTGCACCCCATACCATGTATTCAGTAACTTCAGGATCAGATGCATAATCATGTATCTCTTCAAGATCGTCTTCTTTGAACTCTCTAAGTATCAATCTTTCTGTTTCTAGTGGTTCGATGATATCACAGGACTGATATCAGATATAATTCATATATAAGTATAATCGTAGAGACCGGATTTTCTAATGTGCTCAATAGATGGGCACTTTTTACCGCTCTTTAAATATAGATTGGTCACGCATCCTAGTTATAACAAGATAGGTGATATAAATGAGAAAAATAATAAACACACAGGAAAGAAGTGCAAAGGACATGTCCTTCTCCAAGATAATGTTTGGTATACTAAACTAAGGGGAAGGGCAAAAGTTTTCTTTATTTTTACATGTTCCATCTGTTTCTACTCATCATTCCTATGAGGTATAGTCCCACTCCACCGAAGAAAAGACCGATTCCAATATAAAAATGGAACCAGACGGATGAAATCAAACCCACTAACATGACAATAAAACCTAGGATGTAGAGAGTTTTTGGCTTAGGTTTTTTGTTATTTGTTAGACCATCGCTTTTCATAGAATCAACAGCTTATTAATGGCTCTGTGAATTTATTTTTTTCGTTGATTGTAAGACATGACCTTAAAAACAAAAAGATTAGGAAACAGTTATAGACATATAAAACGATGATTAACTGATAATGATAGGAGAAAAGATTTGGTTACTAACAGTTTTCGTACTGATTTCATCGATCGTATTTTCATTTAGTATCTGTGCTGAAAATAATGGGCTAGAAGAGAATAGTTCTGAAAAAATAACTGAATTTACCGGAATTCTAACATTTATTTTATTTGGACTAGCCACCCTGATATTACCCTTGACTTATGTTCATAAATCAATAAAAAAGAATGCTAAAAAGGATACGAGAGCAATGATAATATTTAGAAGTTTTAAGCCAGCTTTCAAAAGTTCACATCTTATAATAGGTGTTGGAGCATTGGGTTTTATATCTTTACACGCATATTTAGCTCTAGAGAACTGGAATATATTTTTAACGATCGGTCTTATGATGGTGTGGACTAATATTTTACCAGGATTTCTGTATTATTCTAAATTTTTTGATGAGGATGTAAGTAATAATTTGTACAAAATACATGTGAGTATAATTTTTCGTATTTTGATAATTATAGTTCTTTATTTAGGGCATGTGTATGAAGTTTGAAACATATACTGTATTCGTTCTTTTATCAGACTGATTTAGCTGAGAAACTTTATAATATTATATGGAATTATTTTATATGATAAGGGATCTATCTATGCTTTACTTTGAACATGCTGAACTGTATGATGAGATGTATAAGGTAATATTTGATTATGATGAGCAGTTCAGGATTGTGGACAGATACATGAAAGAGAGGAACTTTAATAAAGTTCTAGAAGTGACCTGTGGTACCGGTAGACTTGTCAAAAGATTGTACGAAAATGGATATGATGTAACAGGATTGGATTTTTCTGATGAGATGCTCAAGATTGCCAAGGAAAGAGTACCAGAAGTTGATTTCATCCTTGATGACATGAGAGATTTTGATATAGGGCAGGAGTTTGATACTATCGTTTCGTTAGGACATGGGTTCGCTCATATGGTCAATGATGATGATATAACCAAGGCTCTAGAATGTTTTAACGATCATTTGAAAGATGGTGGTCTATTGATTATTGATAATTTTGATGGTTTGCAGACTATCAAAGGATTTGAAAAATACAGCAGGACTACTGATAAAGTCAGATTGAAAGATAAGGCAATCAAGCGAAAAAATACAGTAGAATGGAATATAGGTACAGGTATTAGCTGGAATTGGAAATGTGATTATATCGTAAAACAACATGGTGAAATAGTTGATAGGTTCAGGGATGAACAGATTTTAAGGAGCTTTTTAAAATCAGAGTTAGATTATTTTCTTAAAAATAACGGTTTCGAAGTAGTCAAATTTGATAAAGATAGATTTTTACACATAGCTGAAAAAATAGGATGATTGTACCTCTCTAAGATAAGTTTATCTAATTTGAAGTATCTTTTATTATTTTAAGGATGTACTCATTGTGGAGCGGAGAAATGATGGAAAAGACTTAAAAAAGAAGATGGTTTCGAAGGCCAAGAATCATACAAAAAAACAGATCATATCAAAAAATACAGGGATCACAAGGTAAATCGGATAAGAATATTAGATTTCCAGTGGAAGCAGGAGTTTGCGTTATGGTTTTCGGTAATAGAATTCTGTGTGATAACCAAGTCATGTGTTACTGTGAATTTGTGAGGGATCTGGTAAATAGAGTAGTTGATTATCGAGAGATGAATTGATAAAAGATTGATACGGAATTTTTTCTACGTTAGTTCAATTTTTACAGATAGGTCCGTAATGCTAACACATATTTTTAAAAAATTTTTTATCCTAAAGAGGTGCTGTAATAACTGAGGGATAGAATATGGCAAAACCATGTTATAAAATAAATGAAGAGGATGAGATTCCAAATGTAGACACTTTACTTGCAGGATTTCCTGGAGTGGGTTTAGTCGGTGGGATAGCTTCTGAACAGTTGATAAATACTTTAGAACTAGAACAGGTCGCATCGTTAGATTGTGATCAGTTTCCACCTACAGCAGTTGTATTTGACGGGATTCCTAGGAGACCCGTACGTTTCTTTTACGGAGAAGGATTTCTTTTGGTAAAGGCTGATATGGTCATACCTCCTGAATTGACGAATAGTCTTGCGGAAAAAATAATTGAATGGGCAGAAGAGAAAGGCGTTAAAGAGATGTTTGTTTTAGATGGAGTCCAAAAAAGGAAAGAAAATGAGGATAGCAAAATCTGGGCTGTATTGAGTGGACATGCTTATGAAAAGGAAGCAGTGGAGATAGACTTGGATGTGATTGATAGGGGTGCGATAACGGGTATATCTAGTTCTTTAATTCTTACAGCACATGAGAAGAACATGAAAGCCATAGGGATGTACATCGAATCCAATCCAAAACTACCAGATCCCAGAGGCGCAGTAAGTCTATTACAGAAATTTGCTGATATAAAAGATATCGAGATAGAAACCGAGAGTCTTATCGAGAGGGCAGAGGAATTGGAAGATATGTACAACCAGATGGTCTCACAGGCAAAACAGGCACAAAAGAAGATGGATAGGAGTTCAGCAACACCACCACTTTACGGTTAAACTCTTTCCATTTTTATTTACATTCAAAAGATTTATGATATAGTGGAAAATAACTGGTCACATGTTGAAAAAATCAGATGCCAGTGAGATAGAAAAAATATCATCATCAACTGAAAATCCCCAATTAAACATGATTTTATCCTCTATTTATGAGGAAAATACCGAAGGTTATTTGTGGGTCTGTGAGGAGGAAGGATCTTATTTTCTTTGGGACAAAGGGAATATAGTTTTCTATTTATTTGGTGAGGAACCGACTTCTGAATGTTTGGCGGATCTCTCTTCTTTATTTTGTGATGAGATCGAGAAAAAGGCTGATGAAGAAGGTCTTTCTCATTTTAAAGTCACTAATTTGACAAGTATTTCTGAGAGGTCAGTCAGAACTATTTTTGATGATAGAGAGTTGAAAAGCTTTAGAAAAAATTTTTATGAATACAGAAGGGAAGATATCGGTAAGTATCAGAGTTCGGTTGAAGGACTTAGAGTCGCTGATATCGATAAACAGTTCTTGAAAAATACGAGTTTAAGGAATTTAGCAAAGGTCATTAACGAAATTAAATGGATGTGGCCTTCATTTGATAAGTACTATGAAAACGGATTTGGTAAAGCAGGTTTGCTTGATAACGAGATAGTCTGTTGGTGTACTTCTGAATATGTTAGTGAAGGTTTTTGCGGGATAGGTATAGAGACTTTAGAGAGATATCGTGATCGAGGTATAGCTACTAAAACAGCACTTGAATTTGTAAAATACTGCTTAATAAACGATATCATCCCGTATTGGGAGTGCTACCGATCAAACGAACCTTCAGTGAAGTTAGCTGAAAGAATAGGGTTTGATAAAATCGATGAATACAAAGTGTTGGTAGGTAAGTTCTAAGCTAAGGACTTCTGCATCTCATCTAATCTTTCTTTCGCTCCAGGGTCCATGTTGAATATTTTGTCTAATTTATCACATGGATATTCGCTGCAGTGTGCACAGTTCTCCACTCCTCTTTCAGAAGCACATTCTCTAACATCACAGTTACCACAAAATGACATGATGTCAGTCTTTTTAGTACATCCTTCACAGTTAATATCTTCTGGTTCAAGAGGAAAATTCTCAGTGGACCATTTCTCCGCAAGGTCCTTCCTTTTTTCATGATCATCTTCTATCGTAGCGACATAAGCAGGACATTCCGAACAATTCAATCCGCAATATGCAATTTTTTTGTCCATTCAATTTTCACCTAAGATAAGGAAAATAGAATGGTAATATTAATTAATTATTATTTAGATTTTTTATTCGATACTTCTCTCTCTCAGTGCATCAGCGATATCCAACTTCTGTATCACTCTACCCGGTGATATCATGGAGATTAGGAAAAAAGTGATACAGGAAGCAATTATTATAGTTACAGTGGGAATAGTTATTATCAATGGATAGTAGAATATGAGATCGCTGTAAATATCTCTGAAGATTATACTGAATAGATAGGTTGTAGGCACCCCTATAATTATACTGAAAAGACCTACTGTGATTATCTCTTGGAAAATCACTTTCAAAGAATCCTTTTTCTTATAGCCTAGCATCTCTAAAAGAGCATATTCTGACCTACGTTCAAGCACGTTTATCAGAGAAACAGTGATGATGGTAAGTATAAGAAGAGATAGATTCATCAAGAACATGAAATACAGCAGTCCTCCCATATCATCTATCATCTTGTCCATCGAATTGTCAAAATCACTTGAACTGATAACGTAAGAAACACTTTTAAGAGTATATAATTCCCTTTCTGTATTTTGTATGTTAGAACCTGTTTTTATATATACGCCTGTTGAAAGTCCTTCCCTACTTGTTATCTCTTGCACACCTTCCTGTGAAAGGAATATCGTGTTTTCTCTTAGATCATTGACTATTCCAACGATCTTCAATTCAACTTCTTTGTTATCAGCATCAACCTTTAATGTATTACCGACTTCTTTGTTGAGTTCGTTAGATAACTTGCTGGTGATCACACATCTTTTTGCTCCATAGTCAGTATCCCCATCAAGTTTGATAAAATCTATCATCTCACTGTCAGGAGGAATACCCAGCATCTTCAGATTTATCTCATCAGATTCTCCGTGTGCAACTGTGTAAGTTTCATAACTCTTTATCTCACCACTGTAATTAGCCGCTAATTGTTGAATATGTTCCTCTTTAGCTGGAAGTGAAAAAGTCACTTGGAGGTCCCAGTGCTGATGATCCTCCCAGTTATCTGCCTGTCCTGTCATGGAATCCATCATTATAAGCCATGAGCCAGATATACCGATGGTTAGTGAAAGAACTACGATAAGAGCTATCAAACGTTTGGGTTTTCTTATTAAGTTTCTAAAAGAGAATTTACTGATATTTTTGATTTTGTCACTCAATTGAATCCTCGTTATCGTACTTTCAGATTCTTCTGAACTCATCGCCTCCATTGCAGTCATCTTGTTTATCCTGTAAACCGAGATCAAAACAGCCAACATCACAAGACCAGCGCCCATCACCAAGGATAAAATGAAGGGTAAAAGAGAGAACTGAGTAACAACATCCACGTTCATAAATATCTGTAATCCATATACAGCCCACATGTATCCGACGAATATACCTAATAAACCTCCTGATACACCAGTGATAAGACCAAAAATTGCTCCAAAATTAAGATAGCTAGCTATGATCTTTTTTTGAGAATAGCCCATTGCCATGAGTACTCCCATCTCTTTCTGTTGACTGAGTATGATCTTACTTATCACGACTATGATCAGTACTGCTCCGATCACTGAAAAGATCGCAGACATTATAGGGATGACTTTTTCTTCCTCTTCTATAGCAGATTCAAATATCTGATATATGTACTCGTCTTCCTTTTCGGTGATACCGTTAAAACCTGATTTATCTGTTACTTTTCTTACTTCATTTTTTACTGATCTTTTATCCACGTTATCATGATGGTTGATCAAGATGTTATTGTGATGAATGGAAGAAATATTTTGAAGATGATCTATATCGATATAAACTGCAGCAGTATCTCCAGGGGTAGGTATCGATGAACCAGGAACAGGGGGCACAGCAGCATATTCTGCACTGTTCACATATCCTTCTACGTAAAAAACACTCTCGTTTCCTGCTATACTAGCTTTAAAATTATCACCTATGTTAAATGATGGATTCTTACCTGCCAGTAAAACTTTGTTTCCTGATATGTCACTACTGCCTTTTCTCAGAGAATAAGTATTCATCCTAGATTCTTCTGGGTTTATGCCTACTAAAATTATACGTTTGATGTCATCAGGTTCTTTTATCAAGCCGTGGAGTATCAACCTGCCTTCTACATCGTCTATATCATCTATGTTCCTTAATTCGTTCAGGACAGTTTTGTTTGCATTGTCTACATTGACCTCAAAATCAGCGTAATTAGCGTCATCGAACATCTGTTTTCTAGTTTCAACCATCATACCTTTTGCGTACAATCCCCCTATAGTAAGACCTAGAGTTACCATGAAAACTAGGGCGATGGCGATCATCCTACCTTTCATATCCTTGACATCTTTGAAAGGTTTCAGAAATAATTTTGAAACCATGATATCACACTTCATTCAGTTTGCCCTTTCTCAATTCGTAGATATTGTCAGCATACTGTCTGAGTTCTCTATCGTGACTTACGATCACCATGGTAGTTCCAAATCTGTGATTCACATCTCTTAACAATTCAATTATCTGCATGGATGTCTCTTCATCTAAATTGCCGGTTGGTTCATCTCCAAAAATGATCTTGGGATGCTTTGCCAATGCCCTTGCGATCGCCACCCTCTGCTGCTGACCACCGGATAACTGCTGTGGGAATTTTTCTAATTCTTTTCTCAGACCGACTCTTTTAAGGTATTTTTCAGATTCCTTCTTCACCTTTTCTTTTGACCAATCCCTGATCTCACATCCCAATTCAACGTTTTCTCTTGCACTCAGAGTGGGCATAAGGTTATAGAATTGAAAGATAAAACCTACATACTCAGCCCGATGTTTTCTGAGTTCTTCATCCGAGGCATTAGAGATGGTTTTATCCCCGACTTGTATGATTCCCGAATCAGGTCTGTCGATCCCTCCAAACAGATTTAAAAAGGTGGTTTTTCCACTCCCAGAAGGCCCCATTATGAGAGTCAAATCTCCTTTCTCAACATTCAGTTCTAAGTTTTTCAAAACTACTCTTTCTGTTTCACCACTTTTATAGGACTTACAGATATCTTCCGCTTCTAAAAAGGTCATGGATCGTTCCTCCTCTCAGTAAAAATATTGTAGGTCTCATTCTTTAAATCTTCAGTATCAGGGAAATCTTCGAGTTCTCCAAAGAATGTGAACTGCAGTGCCATACCGTCTATGCAGGCCGTAAAAAGATGTGATTTTAATCTAGGTTTCTCAGCACCTAGCTCTTTGAACATCTTTGTTCCCATCTCCAACAATTCTTTGTAGAAATCGTCTAGATGCTTTTCTATGACATCTTCATCTTTGTTTTTTTCGTACAGATCCATAAAGAAGCGCATGAATTTTGGATTTTTAAAGAAAAATTCAAAAGAATATCCGATGGATTTCCTAAGCATAGTATCTGGGTCATCCATCTTATTCAATTCTTTATATATGGGCATCCAGTTGTTTTCCATGTAGTGAAAGATTGATCTATTTGCTAGCTCGTGTTTTGAATCGAAGTAATGAAATACTGCACCTTTTGATACATCTGCTTTTTCAGCTATTTTGTCAATTGTAACGACTTCATAAGACCTATTTGTGAAAAGGTGAAATGCTTTTTCGAGTATTTTCTCTTTGGTATTCTTACTCATCATATCACATACCGACTGGTCGGTATGTTAATGTTGAAAGACATATTTATTACTTTTTATCAACTTTAAAATGACAATCACAGTTCTAGTTCTTCACTCTGCTCAAAATCTAATCCGTTTTTAAGAGCTATCTCTGCCTTCTCCAGTTCTCTAGCCAGATAAGCTATATGACCTGGATCAGAAACAAGATCTTTTCTAATAATTGTATCACATATTGCCTTTGCACTTTCTCCTTTGATGATAAAATCAATACTCCCAGTTTCTACCTCTAGTTTACCGCCTTTATTGACGTTCTCATAATGCTCTGCAATGATTTTATTTTCATCTAGGTAGATCACAAAAAACCCTTTCTGGTCTAATTTGACTTTACTCTCTTCAGCCTCGATCTCTTCGACCTCTTTCATCTGAAATCACTTATCTATGTGTCTTAAAGATAAAAAATTATCGTGCTTTTAGTATAGACTTACATTTTCGATGCCTTCCACTTCTCTGATCTTTTCCAGAGCTTCGATAGGTATAGTGTCCTCAGTTATTACTATCAATTTTGGGTCTTCCTTCAGTTCTGAATCTTCGGTCAAACACTGCCTTATGCTTATATCATAATCAGCTATTATTCTGGTTATTCCCGCTAGAATTCCGATACCATGCGGATCTTTAGGAGTAATCATGATAACACCAGCATCGATCTGTTCAGCTATCTTACCAAAATAAGCAGTGGATCTCAGGTTTCTGAAGATCTCTTTTAGATCTATATGTCCTTCGATAAGGTCTATAGTATCTTCCACCACCCATTCATCTACATCTAAATTTTCTGCAACACTATTTTTAGAGATCCAAGTCCCGTTACAATATATCTCACCCTTTTCGATAGATAACCCACTCTCAAGAAGGAACTTTGCCACCCTCTTCTGCAAATCATTGTTTTTGAAATATTCCCTTATCCTAAGCATAAGTATACTATTTTTTCAGTGGTATATGAATCTATTTTTTTATATTTTCTTTAAAAAGTGATCCCGTGCTTGAACCATGTTCTCTAATTTACTTTTAGCACTCTCAAAACCTATATCCTTTAAGCCGCAGTCTGGATCGATCATACATCTAGATCCAAAAGTATTGTACGCTCTTTGTATTCTTTCTTTGATTTCATCTATACTTTCAACCCTGGGATTTGTAGTAACTACACCTACGGACATCCTTTGGTTAAAATCGGTATCTTCGTATACTTCGTAAAGAGAAGGATTATCAGCGAATTCATGGTCCAGTATATCTACATCTATCTCGATTACTTCTTCTACGAATGGATTAACATTACCACAAATATGTAAGGCAGTAGTTGCATCTATGTCTAAAACAGTCTCAACACACTCTTTAGCGTAATCTGGGAATTCAGTCGAAAGAAATGGTTCGTCTATCTGAACAACATCACATACCTCTGCTAATTTTTCTGCTTCGTTTTTCAGTGCCTCAGCAGTATCTAGAACAGCATCTTTCTCAGATCTATAATGTTTGTTTTCAGCACTTTTTACCATCGTAAATGGACCGGTGATTATTCCTTTCAAGCCTATATCATCTGGAATAATATTTTTTGCTGATTTTTGATCTTCTAATGTTATAGGGCTTAAGAATTTGATATCTGAAATGATCTCTATCTTATCTTTGATCCTGTATCCTTTCAACCCCCTTGCAAATATCTCAACCATCCCTCCTCTTGTTTGGCCATCTGAAATAAGTTCTAGACCAGTATCGACCTGGGTTAATACTGCATTCTTTAAACTTTCAAAATATGGATCAGTATCTGTGAAGTATGATTTTGACAGTGACGTTTTAGATGGTGATGAAGGAAAACTACCTACTACTGTTGTGAGAAGTTCTTTGTTTAGATTCATATCCTTAATATATGTACTTGATATCTTAAAAAGATAATGGGTGATCGCTTATTTTTACCGATAAGATTATAAGGTATAATTTCCTAATTATATATTCACATTTGGGGGAATTGGGGAGTGACTGATTAAATGGACGTCTTATTCGTAGATGATGAGAGACCTGTCCTTGAGCAGGCTAAGCTATTTTTAGAGGATCTAAAAGATGGTATGAGAGTTGAAACATCCAACTCCGCTAGAGATGCCATCGATAAGATCAGGATGAAAAGGTATGATGCAGTTGTTTCTGATTATCTCATGCCGAATATGGATGGTTTAGATTTTCTTGAAAAGTTAAGGAATCAGGGAGAAGACATACCGTTTGTGATTTTAACGGGAAGAGGCGGAGAGAGTATAGCAATGGAAGCTCTGAATGAGGGTGCTGATTTTTATATGACCAAGACTGGTGATCCAAAATCCCAGTATGAAGAGCTCGGTAAATCAATCGAAAGAGTGATAAATCGAAAAAAGGCAAGAAAAGATCTGGAAGGAAAAGTAGATTTATTATTAAAGAACGCACCAGAAGGCATAATCATAAATGATGAATATGGTAATATATTATATGCTAATAATTTCATCTTTGATCTACTAGGCTATTCTGAAGAGGACCTATTTCTGATGAATATGACCGATTTAGACCTGATATTAAATGCAGAATCGACAGAAGGGTATTATTGGAACAGGATGGAAACCGATGAGCATATTTATTTGTATTCAACATACAGCAGGAGTGATATGACAGATGTGGACGTTAAAATAAAAGTTACAAAACTGAGAGACGAAGGAAGGACATTTGTCATCAATTTCGTAGAGGAGCTAACTGAATTAAGGAGTAGAGATAGGTTTAAGATATTTTTCGAGAAGGTGCCTGAAGTTGGCTTCATCGTAAACAAAAACGGGATATTGGAAGATATCAGTAAAACATTCTGCAAAACGATGGGTTTACCCAAAAAAGAGTTAATTGGAAGAGATTTCAAGAATTTATCAGATATATTATCAATTGAAAATTCAGAGTTATTAGAAGAAGGGTTAGAAAAATTTAGAACTGAAAAAGAGATAGAGCCCTTTAGTATAAAAGTAAAAGACAAGGATGGCAATGTTCGTTATATAAAAATTGAAACGGATATCGTGACTATTGATGATCGAAAAAAGTTATTTGGTACAGCGTGCGATATAACTGAAAGGGTCGAGGCAGAGGAGAGAGAGGATTTTTTGCATTCAATGTTAACCCATGACATAAAAAATAAAGCTCAGGTGATGAGAGGATATTTGGACTTGATAAAAGATACTGATTTGAATGACCAACAGAAAAAGTTGATATCTAAATCCAGTAAAGCCCTTGAAAAATCAGTTGACCTAGTGAATAAAGTTGATACCATGATGAAGATACCAGAAATAAAAAAAGAAGAGATCAGAGTGAAGCCCATCATTGATTCGATCGTATCTGAGATCGATTCAAAAGCAAATGATGAAGGGATTGATATAGATTGGGATATGGATGATGTTAAAGTGATGGGTGGTAGTTTATTGGAAGATCTATTTTTGAACATAATCATAAATTCCATAAAGCATTCTCAAGGTTCTAAGATTAGAATAAGATCTAAAATCGAAGATGATGAAGTTATAATTATCTTTGAAGATGATGGTATCGGCATAGATGATGAATTAAAGAAAATAATTTTCGAGAAAAATTCTAGAAAAGGAAGATTTGCAGGTACTGGTCTTGGTATGTACATTGCCAGAAAAATAGCAAATAGTTTGGAAGGCGATATATTAGTAAAAGATTCGGAATTTGGTGGAGCGAGATTTGACGTATATTTAAAAAAGGCTTAGTGTTATTCGTAAATTCTTAAATCTCCCTGTGGATGAGTTTGTTTTGAATATCTATCTCGATGAGATCACGGTTCTGCAGTTTTTCAACTTTTTTACTATACATTGAAAAAAATATGCTGTGTTTCATATTTCTCAAGCATAAAAGAGAAGGTTTAATTACTATTGTAAAGGTATTCTTCTTGGCGATAATACGGAAGTTTTGTTCGTTGATGATGAACCTGGGATCTTAGAACAAGCTAAGATTTTTCTTGAAGATTTAAATGTGAAAATGAATATAAATACAGTTTCTTCTGCAGAACATGGTTTGATGGAGATAAATAAAAATGATTATGATTCTATAATATCTGATTATCAAATGTCAGGTATGGATGGTTTAGATTTTCTTAGAGAAATTAGAGATCGGGGGATAAATATACCTTTTATAATGTTCACAGGTAGGGGAAGAGAAGAAGTCGCAATTAAGGCTTTGAACCTGGGTGCAAATAATTATATTCAGAAAGGTGGAAATCCTCGGGTTCAGTTCGAATTGCTAGCAGATGTCATAGATCAGGAAGTAAGATTATATCGTGGAGAAAAGGCAAGATTTAATCTAGCCTCGATAGTAGAATCTTCTCAGAATGCGATCATAAGCAAGGACTTAGATGGGTACATCAAATCATGGAATAAAGGTGCTGAACAGATATATGGGTATACTGAGGATGAAGTTATCGGGAAGCATATCTCGATAATCACTCCAGAGGAATCAGAGAAAGAGATAGATGATATCCTAGATACAGTTAGAAAAGGAAAGAAGGTAAAGCCCTACGAAACTGTAAGAAAGACAAAAGAGGGTACAGAAATACATATTTCTTTGACGGTTTCACCTATAGAGAACAAGGAAGGATCAGTCATAGGTGCATCAGCGATAGCTCAAGATATAACTGAAAGAAAGGAAGCAGAGGATAGGATATTACATCTCAACCTTGTTTTAGACAGCATTAGAAATGTAAATCAGACAATAATAAGAGAGACAGATAAAGAACGTTTAATAGACAAGATCTGTGATATTTTAGTAGAGAACAGAGGGTATAAATTCAGCTGGATAGTTATATTTGATGAAAATGATGAACTAGATATATTATCTTATTCTACTTTAGATAAAAAAAGTATTGATTTTTTAAAAGAGATTGAGAAAGAAAGTCTTCCTAGGTGTGTACATAAAGGAATTGATGAAAGTGGTGTCAGAATATTTGAAAAAGAAATATGTGATGATTGCATATCTTATCAAGGATGTGAAAGAGATAAAAACCTAGCTGTACGTTTAGAATATGAGAAAAATTTGTATGGTGTTTTGATTGTAGCATTACCTAAAAATATTTCAGTTGATGAAGATGAAATAAATTTACTGGAGGAAGTAGCAGGAGATATATCATTTGCTCTTTACAGTATAGAAATGAAAGAGAAAATAGAGGAGGGTAAAAAAAGGTCAGAAAAGATAATCGATTCCATGCTTGATGGATTCATCGTATTCGATTCTGAAGGAGTTCAAACTTATATCAACGATGCATTCTGCAGGATGACTGGTTTTTCTAGATCTGAATTGACAAATAAAAAAATCCCTATGCCGTACTGGCCTGAAAATAAAACGGAGAAAATACAAGATATCTTGAGTCAGATAACTGATGGTAAGTTTCAGGATCATGAAATTTATCTCAAAAGAAAGGACAGTACTGAATTTCCCGCAATTATAAGCCCAAAAGCAATAACTGATACATCAGGTAATTACAGTACTTATTTTGCTAGTGTTAAGGACATATCAGAGAGAAAAAAACAGGAGGATGAATTACGGGATCTAAATGAAAGACTGGAAGTTCTTTTGAAAAATATTCCCGGTATGGCTTACAAGTGTAGAAATGATAGAAATTGGACTATGGAGCTTGTCAGTGAGGGTAGCTTTAAACTAACAGGATATAAGTCCGAGGAATTGATTGATAATGAAGTGATCTCTTATGGTGAATTAATACATCCAGAATATAGAGAGTATGTATGGAATAGCGTAAACAGAGCGATTCAAGAAAAGAAGCCTTTTAAAATAATATATAAGATAATAGATAAGAGTGGTGATGAGAAATGGGTATGGGAACAGGGGAGAACTGACTATTCCAACGAAGCTGAAATCGATGAAGTTGAAGGTTTGATAATGGATATTACGGAAAGAAAGGAACTGGAGGATAAACAAAAGTTCCTGCACACTTTACTCAGACACGATCTGAAAAATAAAGTTAATATCGTTCATGGATACCTTCAACTTCTTGAAAATGACCCTGGTGATATGGAAATAATCAAGAAAGCTATAGATGCTACTAAAAAAGAGATGAATCTCATAGAAAAGGTACGTACCTTAAGTAAGATCGGTGACGAAGGAATAAAGCCAATGAATTTGGATTCAATACTTGATACTGTTTTAAGCGAGTTTATGCCTACCAGCATAGATAGGGGAATAGATATCAAATTTGAAAAAAGTGGTTTAGACGTTATGGGAGGTGTACTTTTAGAGGACCTCTTTGGCAATATTATAGAGAACTCCATAATTCACTCAGATGCTGATAAAATAGAAATAGATGTGAAAGATGAAACGGAGGAGATCATAGTAAAGATAGAAGATAACGGTAAAGGTGTAGATGATAGATATAAAAATAAAATCTTCAAAAAAAGTTTCAGTGCAGGCGAAAATGCTGGAACAGGTCTCGGTATGTATCTATCTAAAGAGATTGTAGAAAATTATGGTGGGCAGATAGATGTAAAAGAATCAAGCCTAGGGGGAGCGAGATTCGATATCCACCTGATGAAAGTATGACGTATTATTATCTAACCTAACTATTTAAGACCTCTTCCTTCAGGGAGAGGAGGATGTCACAAACACTTTTCCTCAAATTTAAATAATATTATTATCTTGATTTATATAATGAAAGAAAAAGTAAGACTAGACGAACAAGGTAAGGTTTCCATCCCATCTAAATTTCAGAAAAAGATTGGAATAAGACCTGGACAAAAATTAACTCTTGAGTTAGAAGATGGAAAGCTGGTCATTAGAAAAATCGAAGAGGAAGGACCAGACCTACACGAACTAGCTAAAAGACTGAGTGGTGAATGAAACGACTATTATAATTTATAATATGGATGTTCTTCATCTATATCCTGTCCAAAATAATCTTCAGCTCCTTCAGCTATCAGTTTATTGACCATTGCTATGTATGGGAACGAATATCGAGAATTTTCAATTGGACCATAATAAATGAAGTCAGCTCCCAGAAGAACAGGTAAACCATCAATCCCGGTGTCTATCGAATCTAAAATCTTTTTTCTATCACTATATTCTTCCAACCACTGCCATGATTCAACGGTGTTGTGTAGTGCACATCCAACAGGAAGACCTAATTCACTTTTAAAAACTGGTATAGCTCTTATAGTTTCACATGCACCCTCGCCGAAAGGTGTCGCTGCAGTGTCCAATAGCGTTTTTTCTATCCCAACTTCTTTAGCCATATCCAGCAGTCCCTTTTCTAATAATTTACCACCATCGGTAAGTATATCTAAACGACCCTGGGTGTTGTTGTTTTGAGGGTTATAAGCCAGTATTATTGCTGCAGAGGGTGTTTTTTCTTTAAGCACTTCGAGTTCTTTATCGGTTACACCGAGATTAAAACTATTGTACACAACTCTTGATAAGGCGTCCTGTTCATCTAGATATTCTAATGCCTTTATCCTAACTTCCGATTCTGGTATATCCAATGAAAAGTAACCGTCCGTATTTTCGATAGCAAAATCGATCTTCCATTCGACTTCGTCTTTCTCGTATATAAAAAAATCCACCAATGAGGGAATAGATGTTTTTTCTGAGAATTCTTTTTGTTTTTGGATAAGGGCACTTACTTTACTCTTTGATCTTTTTTGATTTTTGAACTGACCTTTGTAAAAAACAGTACCGACCATCAGTGTAGGAAATTGTCCAGGTAATCCGCCAACTTTTATATCTCCAAGCTCGTAAGTTTTTTGTTCTTTGGTATAACTGAACATTTTCTATTCCTCCCATTATAAATGTACGATGTTGTAAATTATTATTTCGATTGATCAATTTCAAAATAGATTGTTATGTTTTATTTAATGTTATTTCAAACCTAGCTCCACCCAGTTCAGATTTTCCTAGGTTTATATTACCATCATAGTTATCAATTATACTTTTTACGATGTACATCCCTATACCCAGACCACCTGAATTTCTTCCTTTAAAACCTCTCTTAAATACTTTATTGAGTTTATCGTCTGATATGCCTTTACCATCATCTTCAATTATCAGCTCGATAGATCTATCATAGTCATTAGAGTAGATTTTTATATGTGAACCATCAGAATGTTCTAAACAATTTTCTATTATATTACTGAAAGCTTCTTTCAAAAGAGGCCCAGCACTTACCTTGTTTGAACATTTCTCATAGTCTATTTTGATATTTTTTTCTTCAGCGATCTTATATAGATTATCTAAGGCTTGATTTAAGGAATGATGGATATTGATCTCCTTTTTTTCTTTTTCCTTATCGATCTTTCTAAGCATACCCACTTTTTTAATGAGTGACATACTTTCTTCGCATGATGTTGATGCTTTTTCTAAGAATGTTTTCTGTTTATCATCAATGTCCATATCCTGTATTATTGATATATAGCCTCTAGTTATGTTATTTTTATTTTTAAGATCATGTCTTAAAAGAGTCAATAAGAATTCCTCTCTACTTTCACTCTGTATTCTATTAAGGGCTTCTACAGCGTGGTCTATCAAAAGTTTAGATAGTTTCGTGTCTTCCTGATCAAAAGCTTTTTTATCTTTTGAAATAGCTTGGAACACACCATAAGAAGCTATCGGCATACTTATTATTGATTTGAAATTCTCTGTACTTTCAATATTTTCAATGTCATTTTCTGTTAAGATTTTATCTTCATCGTAGGTTTTATCAGCTAATTTTTTAGCCAGAGAACTGGAAGATTGTGTATACATGGATGAGTGTTTTTTGATTAATAAATCATCGTCTTTAGAGATATACGTTTTACAGATATCTAAATCCAATATATTTTCACCAGCTTCAGTTATCAATTCAAAGACCCTTTCTTTTTCTAAGCAGCTTTCTAAGTTTGCTGCGAATTTATGTAGTCTTTCTATTTTTTCTGATTCTCTTTTGATCTTTTTTTCATTAGATATATTTTTCAGTTTCTCGGTCACGTGAGAAATGAGTATCTCAGCTAAATCTAGGTCATTTTGATCAAAGTTATCTTTCTCTGTTGATATAGCTTGAAAGACCCCATATTTCCCTACAGGAACGGATATGCCAGATTTATAATCTTCATTTGTCGGTTCTGATTTAAAATAGTTCGGGATATCTCCTATTATATAGGAAGATCCATGTTTGTACGTTCTTCCAGCTATGCCCTCTTCAATACCTATGCTGTCATCTTCAGTAGGATCTGAATAGGATTTAGCTTTAACAACTAATTCATCTTTACTTTTTACCATGAATTCAGCTATATCAAAATCTAATATGTTTTCCGCAATTTTGATAGCTAAGTGATAAATTTCCTGTTCATTTTTACTTTTTTCTATCCTATTTACTGCGTAGTGTAGTTCTTCTATCTTATTCTTATTCTCTTTTAGTTTCCTTTTAGATCTTTTAAGATTATCGAGCTCTTCAGCTCTTTTGATGGCGATCTCTGCCTGTCTAGCGAATGTATTTAGTTTTATAATGTCCTCTTCACTGAATTTTTCTTTAAATTTTGTAACTGTAATAGCTCCTTGGACCTTGTCATCTATAAAAAGAGGAGTTGATATAACGGATTCATGTTCATGGTCTTTCTTCTTTTCTGTACCTGGAATTACTAAAATTCCGTTTTTTTCATCATCGTAGTTAATGATCTTAGCTTCTCCATTCTTTACTACATTTCCTGTCAATCCTTCCCCTAAAGAAATGTCATAGTTCATTATTTCTTCTTTATAGTCTGGGTTGTTCGAATATATGGGTTCTATACTATTTTTATTGGTATTTAATAAATATATTATTGAATCGTTTGCTTTCAATAGCTTTTTGGCATTATCAGCGATAGTTTTGATGACCTTATCAAAATCTTTTTCTTTGGAGAGTTTCAATGTGTTTTCGTAAATTGTTTTGTATGTTGCTTCTGACTCTTTTAAAGAACTAGTAGATCTTATTCTTTTCAATGCTTCATTCACATGATTTATCAGTAATTCGACTACTCTTACATCGTGATCGTCAAAAGCTTCTTTTTCATCGAAAATTATCTGAAATATACCGATATTTAAAATAGGTAAAGTGATACCTGATTTGTAAGAGTCCTTATTAGGTTGTGCTCTATTATCTCTATCAACATCCTTTGTTACGATTTTAGACCCGGTTTTATAACACTTTCCAGCGATACCAGTATTTATAGGAAATCTGTAACCTATCGGCAGATACTCTGCTGAACTTTTAGCGGTTATTACAAATTCATCATCATCAGCTAAGCTGAATGAGCACACATTGAAATCAAGAATATTTTCGACTGCTTCTATCGCTAAATCGAATACATCCTTCATCTCATCTACATTTTCCATTTTTGAAGTGATCTTGTGTAATTTTTCAATCTTATCTTTTTCTTTTTGTCTTTTTTTATCAAATTTAACTTTATTCAATGCTAGATTTACGTGTGAAATCAAAATTTCAGATAGTTCAAGATCTTCTTCATCAAAGTAGTCTTTTTGGAATGATATAGCTTGAAAAACTCCATAGCCACCTATAGGTACACTGATACCAGATTTGTAATTTTTATCTATTGGATCTGCAGTATCAGAATTAGTGATATCGTTAGTAATGAAGGATTCTTTTGTTTTGTAGGTCTTAGCCAAGGTACCCTTGAAAGGATAGCTTTCGACAGGTATCCCATCTTCTCTTGTAGTTCTTTTTGGAATGAATTCCCCGTCTTTTAAAAAATCGATATCACATACATTGAATTCTAGTATATCGCTTGCAGCCTTTATAGTCAAATCAAGTATATCTTCTTCGTTGTCTGTTTTGTTTAACTGGAAACCTATTTTATGAAGTGCCTTTATTTTATTTTTCTTTTCTTTGATTCTTTGTTTAGATTCTTCTAGATCGACTACTTGTTTAATATTATTGGCTAAAAGACTGTATTGAGTCTTAATATCACACCCTTTCTGGATATACCGATCCGCTCCTAGATTTAGAGCTTTTATAGCAACTTCCTCTCGTCCTCTTCCTGTAAATATGATGAAAGGAGTATTATAGCCGTTGTCTCTCATTTTTTTTAATAGATCTAAACCAGTCATCTCTGGCATCTGGTAATCAGAGACGACCACATCAAAGTCTTGATCTTTAATTTTATTGAATGCGTTGATAGGTGATGTGGTGGTATGTATATTGAACCTTTCATCTTCCCTCTGGAGGTAAATACTTGCCTGCTCGATAAGATCTGGATTATCGTCTATCAGGATCAAATCCATGTACGGAACGTTATGCTTAGGAGAATATAACAGTTTTCCTTATATACTAATGGATTTATTCATTTTCAGCTGGAGAAATTTTCCCCCACGGACTGATCTTTAAAGAAGCATGCAGAGCTAGATCAGCTTCTAGTTTTGACTTTTCTTCGTTTTTTATTCTTATTGCTATAAAGGGGTCATCAAAACGACCTAGATTTTCTTCCAGTTTTGAGTTTATAACATCTAATATTTTTTCTTTTTCAGTAATATCTATTTTATCTATAACAGAAATTTGATCCCGAAATCTTTCAACAGCTTCTTTTGATATGTTCTCTATATATGGAACGGCACCTGGTGCTTCGATTATTTTACCATTATCGTCGATTCCATTCTTTATTACCGCTTTCAAAGAATTACCTGAGTTATGCCCTCTTATCTCTTCACCACAGATAATAAGAAATCGGATATTTGGATTTGAGATCACGTTAGCTATCACTTTTTCTATACCAAGGTTTTCTGTTTTCATCTTTCCCCAAATAGCGACTTTATCTTCTGGAAAATCAAAATCTGTGTTTAAAGTAACAACAGCTACAGGGGATTCTGCACTGCCAGTTCTGTATTTTCCTCCCCATGGATAAAGATCACTCATATCTCACTTATCCTCCTTATTATCTCATTCACCCTACCTTCATACCTTATGGGTATTATATGCGCCCCCAATTTGCAATTGATACCCCTTTCTTCTGCTCCATCTTTTATCTTTTCGTAGAACTCAATCGTGTATTCGATTGATTCTGATTTGAAGTCATCTGCCTTAGATAACCGCTTTTGAACGTAATCAGGAATATTTACCTGAGGTATCGTATCTGAGAGTTCCATCATCTGTTTTGGAGACTGGAAAGGGGTAGTTCCTATAAGTATTGGAGGATATCTTTCTATACGGTCTTCTAATTTTTCTAAAAAGTCAAGCATCTCTTCATGGTCATATGTTATCTGGGTTTGGAAAAAATCAGCACCTGCATCAACCTTCCTGGCAGCGTAACCAGCTTCTTTTTTCCTACCAGGTAGTATAACTCCACCGACTATAAAGTCGGTTGGAACTTCTATTTCGTCTATTTCGCTGAGGTACCTATTTCTGGTTTTATGGGGTCGTGCTGACAGCTCAGGCATCAATTTACCCTGGTTTAGATAATCTTTGATACCAGTGATAAGTTCTAGAGAGTTGATATGATCTACTTTTTCCTCAGCAGGATAATCACCGACTGCGTAGTCACCAGTCATCGCCAATATATTTTTTATGCCCAATGATTGAGCTCCTAAAAGCCATCTTTGAAGTCCACCTATAGTAGAATCTCTACATGTTAGATGAGCTATGGTATCTATTCCTATCTTTTCTTTTATTTTTCCCGCATATGGACCGGGGTCTATCCTCACCAGCCCCACAGGATTATTACACACATTGAAACCAGCGATATGGTCTTTAAACTCGTATTCTGTTATATGATCGATATAATCTTCCACATTCCCTCCCCGTGGGGATGGGACTTCATAAGTGATGGGGAACGAGTCTTTCTTCAACCTCTCCATAAATTCTTTCATTACCTAATGATTGGTCGAGATTTATTTAAAATTTAAGAGGAAGTAGGTGATATCAGACTAAGATTTTTAGATAAACTTATAAATACCTAAAGTTCCTCATTTATTTCAATGCAGGATTCAGATGCTGATGCTGTAGAAGAAAAAGAGCCGGAATGTCTACATGAGTCTCATGATCATGATTGGCTTCCAATGCTCAGTAGAAAAGAATCGCTTACATTAGCACCACATCCGTACTGTGAGAAGTGTGGTTTAGTAAGGAATGTTGGTCCAGACAGACCTAGGAAAGTCGGTTTTTACATGGAAGTTCTATCAAGGATTGAAAAACATCTAAAAGAAGAACATGATAAAGGTGGAAAGTACAAGTTAACAGAGGCACATAAAAGGTTGATGGTAAAAAAAATACAGGATGATGAAGTCTTTTTCGACCTATACGGCGTGATGGCCAGCACACAGGAAGAGAGATTCATCCAGATTGTTCAGGAAGTAAGACCAGATATAAAAGAGTGCGTTATTGAATATTATTTAGATTATTGAGCTTTTTTTAGATAAATATCGAATCTAGCACCACCTAATTTCGAATCTTTTACCTCGATATTACCATCGTAACTTTCTACGATAGTTTTGACAAGATGCAGACCAAGTCCAGTACCTGCTTTATCTCCTTTTTTGTAGCCCTTCTTAAAAATAGCATCCCTTTCTTCCTCTGGAATACCCACACCATCATCTTTGATCTGTATAATACAATCATTTTTTGTTTTTTCTACAGCGATATCTATATTTTCACAATTTGAGTGATTAACAGCGTTATTTATGATATTGAAGAAAAGCTCTTCTAGCAGTGCACCACCTTTTACTATGCAGTCTTTCTCATCCCAGTTTATACTTATTTTCGATTTTTCAACCAGCTCTTTATTGGACCTGATAGCTTTCTTTAAAGGTACTTTTATGTTCTTCTCTTCGACATCCTCTTCCTTTATTTCTCTAAGTGTTTTGACCTTTTTAAGTATAGATTGTCCTTCTCTTGTTGCTTTAAGAGCTTTATCAGTAAAATCAGACTGTAGGTCATTGAGCTCTGAGTCCTTCAATAGTTGTAAGTAACCTTCAACGATCTGGGTTTTATTTTTCACATCATGCCTCAATAAGGAGTGTAAGAAATCTTGTTTTTTACTTGATTTGATCCGTTTCAATGTCTCTACTACATGGTCCATCAGCAACTCAGCCATGTTGACATCTTGTTCGTCAAACTGTTTTTTACCTGTTGAAACTGCCTGAAACACACCAAAATCACCTATCGGAACAGACAATGCTGAACGATAATTGTCTTTTACTGGTTCGGCGTTTTCATTTTTATTAAGATCATCTACAATGAATGAATCGCCTTCTTTATACGTTCTCCCAGCTATGCCTTCATCCAATGAAGTGTTTTTTGAACCGTCCGCATCAACATTTGATGAAGTAGCCTTGACCACAAAATTGTTACCTTCAACAGAATCGATCGAACACATCTCAAAATCTAGTATTCTTTCTGCAGCTTCAATAGCCAGATTATAGACCTCGTCTTCTTCTTCACAACGTTCCAATTTTTGAGTGATATCGTGAAGTTTTTCTATTTTTCTATTTGTGGACTTATTTTCTGATATATCTATTATAGAAGCCAAAATATCCGTAGTATTTCCTTCATCGTCATAAATGAGATTTGCCGACAAGAAAACATCTATGATCGATCCATCTTTTCTTTTTCCTCTCAATTCACCCTTCCATCTTCCATTTTCAAGGAGTTTGTTAATAGCTTCTTGAGTTTTTTCTTTATTTTCGAAAAATTCTAGTGTATCTCTCCCAAGTATTTCATCCTGGTTTTCGAATCCCCACATGTTTACCAACGAGTCGTTTACATAAGTTACATCACCGTTTAGGTCCGCAATAGTTATCCCATTAAGAGAATTTTGGATAGCCCTCTCTTTTTTCTTCATCTTTTTTTCTATCTTTTTCCTTTCAGTTATCTCTCTAGCTATCCCTTGGAATGCGTAAGGTTCATCATCCTTATACAGAACATGTGTTTTTGTTTCTACCCATATCTCGTTTCCATCTTTTCTTATTAGTTTTAGCTCTGTTGGATCGTCTTGTGCTCCGTTTTCTATAATATTTTTAGTAGTCTTGTCTATTTTTTTGATGGATTCGTCAGTAAATATGTCTTTATAATTTAAAGAACTCAATTCTTCCTTTGAATAACCTATCATTTCTAATGCTTTAGGATTAGCGTCTATAAAATCCCCTTCAAAATCGAATAAGTATATTCCATCCAAGGACCTTTCATAAAGAGCTTTGTATCTTTTTTGTAGAGTTTTACGGTTTTGTTCGGAGATCTTTGGCCCTTTTTCTGACTGATCGACCTCATCGATAGATTCCTTTTTTGATCTAGAATTTTTCAATCTTTTATCTTTCTTGTAAGAGTCAATTTCATTGATGAGAGCATTGGACAAAACACCATACTGTGATCTTGGATCTCCGCCTTTGTGGATGTATCTGTTCGCCCCTAGATTGAGGGCTTCTATTGCTACATCTTCTCTTCCTCTACCGGTAAATATGATAAAAGGTATATTGCTGTTTTTTTCTTCTCTTATGATCTTTAAAAATTCTAAACCGTTGATTTCACCCATCTGATAGTCTGAGATAATCGCAGAATACTCATGATTTTCTAGCTTTTGCAAAGCATCCTGGACGTTTGAAACAGTGTCTAATTTCAGAGATTCTAGATTATTCTCTATGAAAATTTTTGTCTGCTCCAGAAAATCATGCTCATCGTCAACCAATAGAGCTTTCATGGCATTTGACTCCAGTTTGTGATATTTTTGAGTTCGTAAACTTAGCTATATATGTTTTGGAAAAAAATCAAAGAGTAGTCTGATGAGGTTGTTTTCTTGATCCAATTCATCCATAAAGGTCAGTTATTTATATAGAATACCCTTTTTGGAGATTGATATGAAAACTGTTTCCATCATAATACCCACTTTGAATGAAGCAGAAGCCATCAAAGAAGTAGTGGATGGTATACCTACAAATGAACTAAAAAAGAGAGGTTTTCAAGTTGAGGTACTTGTAGTTGATGGTGGATCTACTGATGGAACAGTGAATGAAGTGAAAGATTTGAATGTAAAAGTTATCGAAGAGGATGACGGAAAGGCGAATGCCGTTAGGAGAGGTTTTGATGCTGCTGACGGTGATTATCTTTTTTTGATAGATGGTGATGGATCATATCCCGCTGAACGAATAGTAGATATGGTCGAATTATTTGGAGAAGGTTACGATATGGTCCTGGGAAGTAGGTTTGCTGGTGTGATAGATAAAGGTGCTATGAGTTTTAGAAACAAGATTGGTAATAAGATCTTGACATGGATGGGGAACAAATTTTATGAAACATCAGTCAGTGATTTATGTACTGGATTAAGAGGTCTGAAAGCTGATGAATTGAACTCTATACCTGGTGAAGGTTTTGAGATAGAAGCTGGGATACACATGGTGATGAGCGATAAAAGAATAAAAGAGATACCTATCGAGTACGAAAAGAGGAAAGGAAAGTCAAAACTTCACCTTTGGGATGGATTTAGGATAGCTTGGAGATTATTGAAGGGTAGGTAATCGTAAAGTTTTAATCTGAACTTTTAGTTTAGCTTTCGATGGACGATATAGACCTTAAATTAAGTATTCTATTATCAGAAAATTCTAGAACACCATACAGAAAATTGGCAGATGAAGTCAACTTGTCAGTTAATGCTGTTCATTCTAGAGTCCAAAATATGGTAGACCTAAGGATAATAGAAGAATTTTATGCCAAAATCAGTCTAAAAGTTTTCAAGGGTAGTGCCTTGATTTGGGTAGAGGGTAAGTCTGAGATTGAAAATTTAAATGAGATATTGGATAAACTAGGTGAAGATAAGAATATTTTCAAGGTCGTATCAGCTAGTGGTAATTACCTGTATGTTGAAGGGCTGCTGAGAGATATTTCTGAGATCAATGAATATACAAATAGAGTGAGAGAAAAAGCTAAAATAAGACAACCTAAGGTGTTTATCCCCGTTAACGAGAGAGAAGAAATTCCAAATGATTTTAAGTTATCAAATATTGATTATAAAATAATATATGCTCTGCATAAGGATTCAAGAAAGGCCTTATCAGAAGTAGCTAGCGAGATCGGAGTTTCTGCTAAGACCGTTAGAAGGAGATTGCAGCATATGGAAGATGCTGGAGCAATAGAGCTAGGTATCAAAATGAAACCTACAAGGTCTAGTGATTTTATATCTTTCTTTTCAATGGAAGTGAAACCTGTATATGATAGAAAGAAGGTGTTGTACAGTATAAGAAAAAAATACTTTCCAAATGTCAACGACATTTATATGGCTAGCAATGAACCCAATAGGGGTTTGGTGAACACTTGGGCTAAAACTTTGGAAGAGATACACTCACTAAAGGAGGACTTAAGAGATGAAGGTTATTTCGAATCGATCCGATCTCAGATATTTTATGGTGGTGAAACCTTCGATACTTGGAGAGATGATGTATTGAAAGAGAGAGCTACTGATTAAAAGAATCCAGAGTATTGATATCCCTTCTAGATGTCCGTTTTTTTAACTCCTTGATTAAGATAATGGAAATAATAGACCTGATAATATCTGTTTATTAATTTTTATTCTAAACATGATATTATATAGTTAAGAGTGATAGACTATTTTGAAGTGTAAACATGAGTGCCGAAATAAATATCGAGAGTATGAAAGAAAAGGCGAAGGCGAGTGATTACAACGAAACCTATCATATCATCGAACAGAACGGTGACTTCAGGATCGGTACAGGGGTAAGGATGAAGGAGCCTAAAGAGTCTGATTTCTTCATCGAAGTGGTGATAATCCTCTGCGATGATGGAGAAGACGTCGACCTCAGCATATTGAAGGATAAGATCGATGTTATAGATGAATTGATGAATTCGGGGTACGAAGCAAAGTGTGATGACGATAATTCTATCACTTGTGAGAAGAAGATCAAGGGATCGAATTTTGAAGATGAGTTCTTAGGATTGAAGAAAATTTTAAAAAATCTTGATAAGAAGGAGGAAAAGAATGAGAAATAATGGCTCTTTGATAAGGATAGAAGGACTTACGAAGAGATATGGTAACTTCTTGGCAGTCGATGACGTCAATCTAGAGATCAAGAAGGGAGAAGTGTTCGGTTTCCTTGGACCCAATGGTGCTGGGAAGACTACCACGATCAAATCGATACTTGGTCTGATCAAACCTAGTGAAGGAAATATACGTATCATGGGTAAATCTGTTCGTAAACAGAGAAGAAAAGCACTCCTGGGAGTTGGTTACTTACCTGAATACATGAAGTTATACAGCAACCTGACAGGCAGAGAGACATTAGAATTCTTCGCAAAATTGAGGAACGCTCCGGAGGGTGAGGTAGATAGATTGCTGAAGCAGGTCGGTATGACTGAAGCTGCTGATAAAAAGATAGGTGAATATTCCAAAGGAATGGCTCAGAAGATAGCATTGGCTCAGGCACTATTGGGGGATCCTCCTTTATTAGTACTAGACGAACCAACATCTGGACTCGATCCAACAGCGATCACTATGGTCAAGAGATTGGTCAAGTATTACACTGACAAAGGTGGAACGGTATTCTTTTCTTCACATATATTGCCAAATGTGCAGGAAGTGGCTGATAGAGTCGGTATAATATCCGACGGTAAACTGAGAGCCATCGATTCAGTAGATAACTTGAGAGATAGGTTGGACATACCTACAAAGATGAGTTTGAGATTATCTGGAAACTTTAGAAAGGCAGCAGGAGTGCTCGATAGAGATGAGAGGATACGTTCGTTTAAAGGAAAAGGAAATAGACTTGAGGTGGTTTGTGACAGTGAATATAAAACTGCTGTACTCAGGAAGATAGAGGATAATGGACTGACCGTCCAGGACTTTAAAACTGAAGAAGGAGACCTAGAAGACATTTTCCTTAGATACACCAACGGAAGTGGAAATTGATGTACGGAAACAGAAAAGGTGCGGTCATGAATCTTGCTAAGAAAGAATTCATGGACAATATCAGGTCTAAATGGGTACTACTCGTAAGCCTGCTTTTTATAGGTGTTACACTGCTGGTATCCATCTATGAAACTGTTCAACCAGGTTCATCTGGAGGTCTGAAATCGATAGCCATGTATTCTTCACTTGTGATCACTATGATATCTATCATAGCCATTATAATGGGTTATAAAACGGTTGTAAATGAGGTCGAATCCAAGTCCATCGGTCTTTTACTCACATCTGAATTAAGTAGAAAGGATGTTCTTACTGGAAAACTGATCGGTTTATCAGCTGTTATCACTCTTTCCATCGTAGGTGGATTGGGTATAGGTGGTATTGTTGTTGGTTTAAATCAGGGCTTCAGTAATGTGGACCTATATATGTCGTATATTGTGATGGCAGTACTCTTCGGATTAGCGTACCTTTCTATATCCATGTTCATGTCTTCTCTTGTATCACGAAAGAGCAGGGCTTTGGCAGGTGGAGTATTCATATGGATCGTGTTCAATTTCGTATGGGACTTCATAATGATAGGTGGGCTTATGGCTACAGGATGGGAGATGCCTCAAAGTGTTTCAGAAGTAACGTACCCAACATGGTATTACTTTGGTACCTTGTTAAATCCAAATGGGTCCTTCAGCATGACCATGAATAAATTGACAGGCAATGCTGGTGATCTACCTCAGCTGATGACTTATCCTGTACTTTTGGTAGCACTTGCGCTGTGGATAGTGATACCACTTATCATAGGGATGATCTGGTTCCACAGGAAGGATCTCTAAACCTTTTTCTTTTTTTTTAAATTTTAGAATTTAGAGTTAAAAAATATATATATGGTTGTGCCTACTTTTTTTGATATCCCCTTCAGGAGGAATACACATCTCAGAAGAGCAGGAAGACCCAGATTTTTTCAAATTTAAATTTGGAGACCAGGAAGAAGCTGAAGAAGAATCTATTGAGCAATCTGAAGAAGTTGAGATAGAAGAGGAGGAAGAAAATGAAGAGAAATCAACATCTGCAGATAAAGAAGTTGACAAGCTTTTACTTGGATCTTTAAAACAACTTTTGGACTTTGAGAATGTTACTTACGTATCTTTGATTAAAAAGGAAGGCAAATTGATGGGTGAAGTGAAAGAAGAAGATACTGATGACCCAGATTTTTATTATACCACCCTTTCAACGTCTTATGCAGCTACCATGGGTTCTCAGTCTGGTAGGAAGCCTTCGTATATATCTATAGCCATGTCAGATTGTTATTATCTGATGAGAGAAATGAATAATGATTACATATTTGCACTCCGGTTAGAGAACTACAAAAATTTTAAAGAGATAATCGAAACGATAGACGAGGAAAGTGAATTTTTAAATGACAAATGGACCAGAACTCAGATAATAACTAAGTTAAGAAGGAAGTACAATTTCAGCAGATAAATGATTTTTAGCAAAAATATAATATTACGTTGAGCATATTGTATATATCGGTGAATAGATGCAGGTATCGACTATTGCAGCTTTAATTGTATTTGCAGCTTGTTTATTCGGTTATCATCAGATCTACTTTTGGGTCACTGCTCAGGAACGTTATAATACAAAGAAGGGAAGAATAGATAAATGTGTGGAAAGCTGGCTTGAAGGATCGATAGAGGATGGTGACTATCTTTTGGTAGTACATCAGGTTAGGAATATGATAATGGCTATCACTTTTCTAGCAACGATAGCTGCGATATTGATGGGCTTTCTTTTAGATTTTGCAAACGTTGGTAGTGTGATCAACGAATTCCATCTGAACCTAGCTAGGAGAGATTATCCTGTATGGTTGATAGTTTTTACTCTTGGATATTCTATACTCAATTTCTTACTTTCTTTGAGATATCTTACCCAGCTTACTTATCTTGTGAGGAGTGATCGAGGCAAACTGAAAGAGATAGAAGGTTTAGATGCTGTTCTATATCTTAGGAAACTGTTCATAACCGGAAACCGGCAGTATACAATGGGCAGGAGGAGTATGCTTTACGGGATAATAGCTTTGAGCTGGTTCGTAAACGTGTGGTTATTTATTGGATTTTCAATAGTCCTGACTTTCAGTTTTGCATATATGCATGACCTATGAGTTAAAAAGCTAAAATTTATATGCTTGAGAGAGGAATTTGAATATGATGAATAGTGATAGCTATTGGAAAAAAGTATCAGTTTTACTGGTGATCGCTTTTTTAGCTGGTGCGTCAGTAGGAAGCAGTGCGATCTATATATTTGATTTAGGTGGTGTAAAAGTAGTAAGTCCAGAATATAGGATACCGGATTCACTGGATAACTCCTCAAAAGTTTATTCGGGACTGTACCTGAATGTATCTGATTCAGTAGTATCTATTAAAGTGACCACAGCTACAGGAGCTGGTCAAGGTTCTGGTTTTGTATATGATGAAAACGGTCATATCATAACGAATCATCATGTTATCAAAGGTGCTAATGACATAGATGTAGTGTTCTCTAACGGTGCAAGGGTATCGTCTACACTGGTGGGTACAGACAAGTATTCAGACATAGCTGTTCTTAAGGTGTCCAAGATGTCGGATGAAAAAGGTTTTTCTGCTGAACCTCTTGAAATGGCTGATTCATCCAAGTTGGTTCCTGGTCAGCAGGTCATAGCTATAGGTAATCCGTTTGGATTATCAGGGAGCGTGACTCACGGTATAGTCAGTGCAACAGGAAGATTAGTGTCTACAGAAGGTGGTTATTCTATACCTAACGTTGTTCAGACCGATGCGCCTCTGAATCCTGGGAATTCAGGTGGCCCTTTGCTGAATATGAAAGGTGAAGTCGTTGGTGTGAACCGTGCTAAAGAAGGAGATAATGTTGGTTTTGCTATACCATCGAACAAAGTAAAGAAAGTTGCAGACAGCCTGATAGACGATGGAGAATACAACCATCCGTGGTTGGGTATAACCATGCTCCCGGTAAATGAAGAGATGGCAGATTATATGGCACTGAGCGGTAATGCAAGTAAAGGCGTTATGGTGATTGATGTTGTTGGAGATGGTCCTGCAGATAATGCCAGTATGGATGCCGCTGAGAGAACTGAATATCAGGGAATGTCTATCTTTGTTAACGGTGATATTATAGTCAGTATGGATAACAAATCTATACGGAGTAATGATGAGCTTATCTGTAATCTTGATAAGAGATCACCTGGAGACACTGTGGTTTTTACTGTATATCGGGATGGAGAGTACATACAAAAAGAGGTAATCCTTGGTGTAAGACCTGGATAGTATTAAAATAGTTTATATTGCATATGGTTGAGGAGTTGAACCAGTTGATAGAAGCTGTTGTATTCGATATAGATGGGACACTGGTAGATCATCAATTAGCTATTGAAAAAGGTATAGAGGAGTTCTATGGAAAGCATTTTAGTGATAGTGAAGCGGCCTTAGAAAAATTCAAAGAGATCTGGGAAAAGGAACACAATTAGAATGTGAAGAAGTATTTGGATGGTGATGTCACATTTGAAGAGCAGAGAGTGCTGAGAGTCAAAGGGGTGTTCGAGAGAGCTGGTAGAAAAATCGATGAAAAGACAGCTAGAGAATACTTCGATTTTTACTTGGATGCCTATGAAAGAGGTTGGGAACTGTTTTCTGATGTTTTAGATTGTTTAGATAGTTTGGATGGATATAGATTGGCTATTTTATCAAATGGTGATTCTTCGCAGCAGAGGCAGAAACTAAGAGATACTGGTATCGAAGATCACTTTGAGGAAGTGGTCATATCAGGAGATATCGGTATAGCTAAGCCAGAGAAACCGGTTTTCGATGAGATAGTTGATAAAATGGGTGTGGATCACGATGAATGTGTTTATGTTGGTGATTCTTATGGTGCTGATTTTGTAGGTGCTGATAACGCTGGTATGTATGCGTGTCTGATAGATAGGGAACTAGATGTTGAGGTCGAATTTGTTGACGATAATTTCAAGATATTTTCGTTAGAATATCTACCAAGATGTTTTGAAAAAGATCGGTTGATAACTTGTTTATGAACATGTCCTGTCAATAAAACGTAATATGCGTTATTTGTCTTATAAATAGTACAAAATTATATATATTTGTCATGTCAATAAGACAAAGTAGGTAAAAATATGAAAACATCTGAGAAATTAAAACAGATAATCTCTTATTGGTCAAACTTCAAAATACCAGATTTAATCGAAAGAAATTTTGATGAATCATTGATCGAATCAGATAAAATATTAACTATTTCAGGACCTAGAAGAGCTGGAAAAACTTATCTGTGTTATCAAATTATAAAAAAATTACGAGGGTATGTACCAGAAGATAATTTACTGTATATAAATTTTGAAGATGAAAGATTATATCCATTAAATGGTGACGAATTATCAAAGTTACTTGAGATCTATTACGAAATAATGGATCCTTCAGAAGGCAGGATTTATTTATTTTTAGATGAAATACAGTCTGTACCTAATTGGGAAAGGTGGTGTAGGAGAATCGATGAAAGAGAAAAGGATATAAAATTAATATTAACTGGATCATCCTCTAAAGTCATGCCTTCAGAGTTATCTACAAGTTTAAGAGGTAGGTCATTAAATCGGGTAGTTTTTCCCTTTTCTTTTAAAGAATTCCTTAAAACTAAAGATATCACATTTGATGGTGAAAGAGATTATTATAACGCTAGAAAGAAATCATCTTTAAAAAATGCTTTTAATGAATATCTATTCCATGGGGGCTTCCCAGAAGTAGTTTTAGAAGATAATGAAGAACGTAAGGAAGAGATATTGAGAGAATATTACTCTACAATATTTTACAAGGATATCATAGAAAGTTTTAATATCGATAAAATTCAAGTTTTAGAGGATTTTATCAAGATGAGAATGGATAATTTTGGTTGTTTAATGTCTTTCACACAGTCAAGGAATAATCTAAAATCCATGGGTCACAATGTGGGTAAAACTACGCTATCAAATTATTTTTCTTACGCTAAGAAGGTTTTCTTTCTTTTCGATTTGGAAAAATATTCCTATAGTAGAAAAAAAAGAAAAAGAAATCCTAGGAAAGTTTATCCTATAGATACTGGTCTAGTAAATGCGATCAGGTTTAATTTTTCTAAAGAATTGGGTAGAGCACTAGAAACAGTGGTGTTTTTAGAGATGAAACGACGAAATAAAAAACTTTTTTATTCAAACAGTGATGCTGAATGTGACTTTTTAGTCCAAGTTAAGGATGAACTTAAAGAGGCTTTTCAGGTCACATGGACTTTAGAAGGTACTCAGGAAAGAGAGATAGAAGGATTGAAAAAGGCTATGGATAAATACGATATAGATAAAGGTTTTATTCTCACAGAGGATGAAAAAGACCTAATAGAATTAAACGGTACAGAAATTGAAGTTTTACCAGTATGGTTATGGTTGTTGAGATAGGCTATAGGAAATTTGGAAAAATATTAAGGTCATTTGGAGTTTTATGAACAAGTATTTAATCATTCAATGGATTGACGGTCCGTATGAGTGTATTATTGAT
This sequence comes from uncultured Thermoplasmata archaeon, assembly GCA_964516805.1. Classification (GTDB taxonomy): domain Archaea; phylum Thermoplasmatota; class Thermoplasmata; order Halarchaeoplasmatales; family Halarchaeoplasmataceae; genus CAYSTL01. The sequence goes on along the minus strand of CAZEXI010000005.1, from coordinate 2,157 downwards.
CTCTTTTAGTGGACGTGAAGAACCAGGTAACTGTGTTGGCGTTTTGGAGTATATTTCTGATAGATTAGATGAGGATGAGGTGGATAATTCACTGATAGAGATAACAGATTACGAAATACAGAGCTGCTATCACTGCAGCTACGAATGTTTCAGTTCTAGATGTCCTAAAAACGACGATGTTGTTGAACTGTATGAAGAGATCATGAAATACGATTCCGTGATATTTGCAGTACCCGTTTACAGCGGCGCACCATGTTCCAAATACTTCGCCTTCAGAGAGCGTTCTCAGTGTGTTTTTGACGGGAAATCTTACGAGAGATACAAGGATGTAGATAAGAATTACATCATCGTAGGTAATGAGGAAGCTGGTGGTGGAGATGCTGTGAATATTGTAGAAATGTTGGAAGATGATCTGGATGAAATTTTCCTGCTTCAGAGTCATAAGTATGGGGAGAATTCTATTTCTGGAAATATTATCGAGTTAGAAGATGTTAGAGAAGATTTAGACAAATTTTTACTTAGAATCAACAAGGTATAAATAAAAGTAAGAATCTAGTATAACTTGTGGTTAGAATGTTTAGTAAAGAGAGGAAAGTAGGTCCAAAAGGACAGGTTGTAATACCTAAAGATTTCCGTGATGAGATGAACATCAGACCAGGAAGTAAGGTTGAATTTGAATATACTGAAGACGGCATATTGATAAAAAGAGAAGATGAAGAGACCGAAAAAGTATTTGAAAAAGTTGCTAAAAAGGGTAAAAAAGTTACTAGAGATATACATCCACATGAAGCCTACGAATCAGAATTGGAGGAAAGAAATTGACTTATATCGATTCAAATTTATTCATCTATGCTGCACTTTATGATGATGAAAGAGGAGAAAAAGCTAGAAAATTTTTAGAGGATGTTCGTGTAGGAAAAGAAGTATCCTATACATCCTCTCTCACATTTGATGAAGTCTTTTGGATAGTTAAAAAAGAAAAAGACGTGGACAGTGCCTTGGAGATTGTTAGGGCTATGTTAGAAATGAGGAACTTAAAATTTGTAACTGTTGACACTTCTTTACTTTGGGAATCTTACAAATTGATAAAAAAATATAAATTGGATCCAAGAGATTCAATACATCTTGCCTGTGCTTTAGATAAAAAATCAAATACAATCACCTCTGAAGACAAAGATTTTGATGACGTAGATGTTGTTGAAAGAGAGTGGATTGTCTGATATATAACTCTTTTAAAAAAGAAATAAACAGTATTTTATTTTGAATAAAATATGAGTTGGATGACATGGTGGATATGGCTAATAGAATAAAACAAGTTGAGCAGAATCTCATGGACGATTCGAAGGAAGAGTCCATGGATCTGTTTGATCGGATGGAAGAGTATAATTTACCTGGTATGAGTATCAGCGTTATCGATGATGGTGAGATAGATTGGAGTAAAGGTTACGGTGTTCTTGAGGACAGCACCGATAGAGAAGTCGATGTGGATTCTGTCTTTCACGCGTGTTCCATGAGTAAGTTCATCACTGCGATGGTGGTGTTGGAACTAGTTGGTAGAGATGAGTTGAACTTGGACGAAGATGTGAACGAATATTTACAGGATTGGAAAGTCAGTAAGAACAAATTCACTGCTCAGAACAAGGTCACTTTACGTTGGTTATTGAGTCATCAAGGTGGATTTATGGATCCTGAAAAAAGTTTCAGACCGTATGATGATAGGGATGATCTCCCTGAATTGATAGATATATTGAACGGAAAAACTAGATACTTACCCGAGAGAGCAGAAGTGAAATATGTTCCTGGTGGTGGAGCGGAGTACTCAGATACAGGTTACTGCGTGGTAGAGCAGTTGTTAGAAGATGTTACTGGAAAAGATTTTTCTGAATTGGCCGATGAACTGGTGTTTGGTCCTCTAGGTATGGAGAACAGTTACTTCAAGCATCCATTTGAGTTCGATGATCTGTCTAACTTCGCCTTTGGTCATACTAAGAATGAAGTTCTAGAAGAGAAAAGAGCGGTCTATCCGTATCTGGCTGCTGCTGGATTGTGGTCGACTCCTATTGATCTTTCCAAGATGATGATAGAATTGATGGATTCTTTGGATGGAGAAGGTAAGTTGAGTATCGGTGAAGATCTGGCTGAACAGATGGTCACACC